>NZ_JBFRRH010000165.1:0-12849 GCF_041472995.1 Vibrio sp. 10N.261.46.A3
TTCAAGTTGATTCGGTATAACCCCGATTAACCGCTTTCAAGAGCTGCAGGTATCAGAGTCAGGCTGGGGCAACTTTCCTGCCGTCTATAAGACCAACGGTACCAATTGGCTGAAAGTTAAAGAGGGTTGGATTCATCTCACACTAGCCGATCAGACACTTGTCCAGTTCTACCCGGGAACTCAAGACCAATCTGGCAAATCGAAGCATGATCAGTATTTTGATCAGCATTGATCGTAAAGCTGAATTTTGACTAGTCTGTAGTTCGATCAAAAAAATCTTTTAACTATTGCTGAAACCGGTTTCAATCTGTATCTTTGCTTTTATTGAAATCGGTTTCAGAGTTGTGAACGCAGCTCTAATCCTGGTCTTTTTCACGAATAACTTGTAGCGAGTAATGGTATGAACAACGAATTTCCGAACGATTTTTTATGGGGTGGTGCGGTTGCAGCACATCAGTTAGAAGGCGGCTGGGATGTGAATGGTAAAGGTGTCAGTGTTGTTGATGTATTAACAGCGGGCGCTCATGGTGTACAACGTCGAATCACCGATGGCGTGATTGATGGCGAAAACTATCCAAACCAAGTCGCAGTGGATTTCTACCATCGCTACAAAGAAGACATTAAGTTATTCGCTGAGATGGGTTTTAAGTGTTTCCGTACCAGTATCGCTTGGACGCGTATTTTCCCAAATGGCGATGAAGCTGAGCCATGTGAAGCGGGTTTAGCATTTTACGATGACCTGTTTGATGAGCTGTTGAAATACGACATTCAGCCTGTGGTAACACTGAGTCACTTTGAAATGCCTTACCATCTAGCTAACGAATATGGCGGCTGGATGAACCGTAAAGTGATCGACTTCTTCGTTAAGTATTCAACTACGGTGATGGAGCGATACCAACACAAAGTGAAATACTGGATGACGTTTAATGAGATCAACAACCAGATGAACACTTCGGCAGACATCTTCGGTTGGTTATGCTCTGGTGTGAAGTTTCCACAATGCGAAAAGCCGCAAGAAGCCATGTATCAAGCGGTTCACCACCAATTTGTTGCCAGTGCGTTGGTGGTTAAAAAAGGTCACGAGATCAATCCAGATCTTCAAATCGGCGCAATGTGTGCGATGGTGCCTTTCTATCCTCGTTCTTCAAAGCCAGAAGACATCATGGTGGCACAGCAAGCGATGCGTGACCGTTACTTCTTCTCAGATGTAATGGTGCGTGGTCATTACCCAAATTACGCTAAGCGTGACTGGGCAATCAAAGGCTTCAACATTGAGATGCAGCCCGAAGATGAGCAGATCCTAAAAGAAGGTAAGGCCGATTACTTAGGCTTTAGTTACTACATGTCGAATACTTTGGATTCTTCTTCGCATCAGTCGACTGAAGAGGCGATGGACGGCGGTCATGAAAACTCGGTTGATAACCCGTTCATCCAGTCTAGCGATTGGGGCTGGCCAATTGACCCAACGGGTTTGCGTTTCTGTTTAGCGTCTCTGTATGAACGTTATGAAGTGCCATTGTTCATTGTTGAGAACGGTTTTGGCGCTGTTGATACCATTGAAGAAGATGGCAGCATTAATGACGACTACCGCATCGCTTACCTTGGCGACCACATCAAAGAGATGAAAAAAGCCGTTGCGATTGATGGTGTTGATTTGATGGGTTACACCCCTTGGGGCTGTATCGACTTAGTGTCGTTCACCACGGGCGAGATGAAAAAACGCTACGGATTCATTTACGTAGATAAGCACAACGATCAATCTGGCTCACTTGAACGCAAACGCAAGAAGTCGTTCGAGTGGTATAAAGGCGTGATTGCATCTAACGGTGCCACTATTTAGAATGCATTTCCCAGCGCAGTTATGTGAACTGTGAGCTGTGATTTTGGAATGAATTAGTCGGCCTATGTCGACTAATTTTTTATAAAGGAAAAGAAGCCAATGGTAACCATGCTTGATGTCGCGAACCGCGCAGGCGTATCTAAGTCGACCGTTTCTCGTGTCTTAAATGGCAAGAACATCGTGCGCCCAGATGTGGTGAAAAAGGTATTTGATGCGATTCAAGAAACAGGTTATCGACCGAACTTGTTGGCTCAGCAATTGGCGACCAAGAAGACCAATTTCATCGGCTTTGTAATCACCAATGAGTTGTTCAATGGCCCTTATTTCTCTTCCTTGATGTATCACGCGGCTTCTTATAGCGAAAAGTCGAATCACCAACTGGTGATCACCGATGGCAAACACAGCGCTGAAGACGAAAGAAAGGCGATCAACTTCCTGCTGGATATGAAGTGCGCGGGCATCATCATCTACCCACAGTGCTTAAATGAAAGTGAGATTGCAAAGGTCATCGAAAGCACTGACACACCGATTATTGTACTCAACCGAGAAATGCCGTCGAAGCCTAATCATGCCATTACCACCGACCATTATCAGAGCGCTTGTTTGATGGTTGAACACATCATCGAGCAAGGCCATACAGGCATTGCAGTGATTCGAGGAAAAGCCGGTTCTTCGACAGATGAGTTGCGTTACCAAGCCTATCAAGATGTGCTAACTAAACATGGTACTGCATTGGATGAGGCCAAAGTTGTTCGAGGTGATTGGACGATGGAGAGCGGTTATCACGCGGCTCAGGCTCTGGTTAAAAGCAAAACCATATTCACTGCTATCTTGTCGGAAAACGATGATATGGCGATTGGTGCGATTAAGGCGTTAACTGAACTTGGGTACTCATTACCTAAAGACGTTTCTATCGTCGGCTTTGATAACAGCAAAGTGGGGGCGTTTTTAACGCCAAGCTTAACGTCTGTCAGTGTGCCATTAGAGCAAATGACGCAAAAGGCGATCCTGCAAATTGTCGGTGAAACAGAGCAAGCGACCACCATCAATACCACCGGCAGTTTGGTGCTACGTGATTCGATAGCGAAGCTAAATTAGCACTGTTCGAATTTCATATTTTACCTACAAAAAGTGATGAGCTGCGCATCTCTTAAACCAAGCTCAAACACTCCTTATTCACTGTTATTTAGATATGCGATATTGCGTTTTTGGTCGATGAATTGACCAGCATTAGTTAAGTAATGTGAAACTAGCTAAGTAATATGAAAATAGCTAAGTAATATGAAAATAGCTAAGTGATGTGAGAACAGGTAAGTAACGTGAAAACAGAAAAACAAAAAATGCTAGCAGGCGAACCCTATCAGGCTTGGGATAAAGAGCTTTATTCAGCTCGTATCGAATGTCGTAAGGTGCTTCAAAAACTCAATAACAGTATTCCTGACACACCTGAATGGGAAGCGGCAACGCAAGAGCTCATTCCGGGCTGTGAAAACGCGCATCTAGAACCTCCATTTCGTTGTGACTACGGCTCGAACATCAAGCTGGGCAAGAACTTCTACGCTAACTTTAACTGCGTGATTTTGGATGTGGCTGAAGTGACTATTGGCGACAATGTGCTACTTGGTCCGAACGTTCAAATCCTGACCGCAGGTCATCCACTTGATGTGAAAGGCCGAGTTGAAGAGGGTGTTGAGTTTGGCACACCGATTAATGTTGGCGACAATGTTTGGCTTGGCGGTGGTGTAATTATCTGCCCCGGTGTCACTATTGGCGAAAACAGCGTGATTGGCGCAGGCAGTGTGGTGACCAAGGACATCCCAGCCAATGTGGTTGCCGTCGGTAATCCATGTAAAGTGCTGAAAGCGATCGATAACGAGTAAACTCGTCGATACTTGAGAAATGATTTAATCGTCTTGACTCAGATGTTAAGAGTATTTCAATGACAGCTGTTTAGATGTTTCAGAAAAAATACTCCTAAGCCATTGATGGCTTGGGTCATTGTTTCTTGATGCATGCCAGAACATTGAAATACTCAACCAATCAGGTAAGAAATCGCATTGCAATGTTTTCAGGTTGAAATGACGAAAGTACTGATCTAAAAGTGTGCTTGGAAATATGCCGATATAGTCGTTTTGTTCAATAATCGGCAACATTTCCGTGATGCTGTTCGAGTGCCATGCAATGTCTCGTTTTCTTAATAGCCTTTCTGCTGTTAGCCCTTTATTCAGTAAATAGCTTTGCACCTGACCGGGTACCGTATGTGTGACATGTCTTTCATTTAAAAACTCTGTTGCTGTAATACTCGACCCAGTTAATCGAGGGTGTTCTTTTCGGCAAATAACATTGAGCTGGTTTTTGACGATCACTTCTGAACATAGTTGTGGGTATTGACCATAATCAACGTCCAAGGTGATATCGAACCTTTTTCTCAACATACTTATTGTCTCTGATTGGCTTACATGTGCTTCTGCTTTGATGCTTGCCAAGGGAGCTGCTTGACCAATAAGCTTTGATGCGACAGGTAGGATGCTTAAACCGAATACACTTAGCGCAGAGACGACAAACTCTCGCTCACAATGTTTTGGGTCAAAGGTACGATAATAAGGTGTAGTGAGTTTGATGTCTTCGACCGCAGAGGCTAGCGTCGGATAGATACTGATTGCCAACTGAGTAGGTGTTATTCCATGGCTTTCACGGAGAAATAAGGGGTCATCAAATAGAGCCTTAAGTCGAATCGCACTTTGGCTTATTGCAGATTGACTGACGCCAAGCCTTTTTGCAGCGCGGCTAAAACTGCGCTCTTCCATAATCGCAACGAAAGTTGGAATAAGGCTAAAGTCTGAATATTTCATTGGTCATCGTGTCGTCGGCATATTGATTGTTCAACTTATACCGACTGTCGTGCTAAAAATCACCATTAATAGAGGTGGAATGAGACTTTATAGGCTTTCTTTAATGTTCATTTATCCCGAATGATTTCATTCGATGCTATATCCTTGTTCATCGCCTTAAATTGAGCTCTGTACTAGGTTTCTTCCTCGGTGCTTGGCTTGATACAAAAGTTCATCAGCAGAAATGATGGCCTCTTCAATTGATTGACCTGTTGATAAGTCCACAAGCCCTAATGAAGCTGAAATACCTCCGTTGACTTGATTGTGCAACTGCTGATCGCTTGATATTTTAGCGCGAATACGGTCGGCGAGTTTTACGATATCAGATTGCTTCTCTGTTTTAATGATCACAATAAATTCATCACCTCCGATCCGATAGCACTCATCGTGTCTTCTAACACTCTCCAACAATATTTCACTCACTCGAACCAAAACACAGTCGCCTATGTGATGGCCATATTTATCATTGATCATCTTAAAATGGTCGAGGTCTATGGCGATAACGCCGACACAGCGAGATTGTTCATGTTGCTGTGTTTGTTCGATACGCGAGCTTGCAGTTTCAAGGTAAAGCCGGTTTTTAAGCCCTGTAAGCGTATCTGATTGCAGTGCTTGCGCTGTTCTGTCTTGATAGCGAGAAAACGCCTGCATTAATACGTAGAGCAACCCCAACAACAGAATGATCTCAATGAGATTTTGCAATGAGACAATGATCTCAACAACGGAGGTGGTCATGTTGTCGAACACCAACAATTTCGCGTTTAGTTGGGGGAGAGGCACTGTGATCAAATGAAAATATCGATTGTCGTCTGAGCTAAGCCTAAAGAACGGTAAGTTCCCGAGGTGTGTCTCGGTAAAGTGGAGGGTTGAATCAGCATCTACTTGATCGGATCTAATGAGGTTGTTGGTGAACGTGATTTTCGCTGGCTCACCAGAAGGCATGAAGACTTCTTTTTTCTCATTCTCAATCATTATGATGGTGTTCCACCCTGAATTAATTTTCGGGAAGTAGGGCATTAAGTCAAAATGGGTTTCAAAATAATTGGGTGGTTTTATGCTACCTGCGATTAGATGTACTTGAGAGTGTGCTTGGTCATAATCTAACCCCCAAAGTGTATGTTTATGTTTGATTGCGTTGGTAAATGTAGACGACTCAGGGTTTAAACCAAAGCGACGTGCGACGATTTGAACATCGCTACCACTGAAAGGAGATGAAGATGAATGAAGTACCCCTTCTAAGCTATTAATATCGACGTGGCCAAGTGAAGGCGATAACGTAGCCCCTAATATTTCTAACGTTCGGGATATATTATCTTGGACAAGAAACTGGATGAGCTGAGTTCTATGTTGTTGGTCTTTTTCAACAAACCCAATCAGCTTTCTAATATCACCAATGTGCAAACATAAGATACTCAGTGCAGCACAGGCTATCATCCAGTGGCGTTGTTTGATGATGAATTTCAATATATTCATATGGTTCACCCTTGTCTCGAAAACTCAAAGCCCGTGAGTATCCCCTGCTCATTCAGTAAATGGGGTCTATGGCTTTTACTTGTATCTGTAGCTCTTCTTTGTAGTGTCCTGCTCGCGATAGGTTTGTATTTCCAGTGATTTTTAAGTCAAAAGGGATATTGTGTCTTCCCCTTGAATAACGCTTTATCGGAAGCATTTGATGCGTTGCTGATATTTCAGTCCCATCAACGATGAGCTTGTATTCAATCGTCCATTTTGGATTCTGAGAATTAACCAGCTGTCGATATTTGGGTTTTACCCATAGCTCGGTGCGTGAATTTGAGCTGATTACAAAGTCTGTTTGATAGCGCTTGTTGTTTGATAGAACACCCAAAGCCCAGCGATACCCTGATGTTGTTTTATGAAAATTGTTACCTCGGCCAGACCAATCCAAAGAGACAAATGACTTAACTTTGTAGTTTGCTTTTGCTGAGAGTGTCACGATCTGGTCGTTTTTGAACTGCAATTTGACGAGAAATGGCACCGCATACTTGGCCGCGTAATTAATTTTTGCTTTGGGATCGACTAATGAGAAGCGAACCGGACGATTCTGCTGAGAGCTAAGTAAATACTCACGCTCTTTAGGGGCATAGGACAGCATCGTTTGATTCTGATTAATGAAGTGAATATGTGAAGATTTTGGACGGTCTAACACCTTTAAACGTACAGATTTCAGTGCACATTGTTCAGTTTTAGAACGAAGCTTTTTCAACTCAAATCGGACATTGGCATAGCCGGATTTATCAAATTCGAGCGGGGTGTTGCTCAATTGGGTTATATCCCAGACGCCTGCACAATTCGTGGCAAAGGCCATTGAGGGGTATGCAATAGCTGACGCAAGCAGATATGACGTCAGTAACCATTGCACTGCCCTCATCAAGAGTTTTCTATTCATGACTCGCTCCTTGTATGAGTTGAATCTCTGGAAGACGAATTAAATTGTCCTCTGATTCCGGAATGTTCATGTGTCCTTTAATCTCTGAGTTCATGGGTTGAATTTTGTAGCGTCCACTGCGGATCCCTTCCACAACGAACCGACCACCTTTATTGGTGAAAAATGGGATCGAATCGCCTGTATCGCTAATAAAGTAACCCTGAGTTAGTGACAACGGTTTTCCATCGCTTAAGCTCAATCTTCCGATCACGGTTTTGGATGCGTCTGAGCCAACAGTGAAAATGTGACTGGTGTATGCGCCTGGAGTAACGTTGTAGAAGTAATTACCAATGTCGTAGCCAATCGGTGCATCCGGTGCATCCAACGTGAAGCTTTGGGATGTATGTGCGGTAGAAAGGCTCACGGCATTATTGAGTCCATTTGAAGAGATGGCTTCTGCGTTGTCCTCGTCATCACTGTTGATAAGAACTTCAGACTCTAAGGTGTTATGAACTTGCACTACCGCTGCCGCACCGTATATGGGGCGAGACCAAGATAAAGTGCCATCGCTAATGGTGAATGCGGTGCTTGGTCTAAAAGAGGTGACGACGGTGTCTTCAGATTCGGTTGAGTTATAGTAGGTAACATCACCGTCGTAGCGAATTCGGTTACTCACATAGTCGCCACGTACCTGATATTGGCCTTGGTCAGATTCCACGTCAGCAGATAATGCATAGCCATATTTTCCTACTTGGTTCTTACTTGGCTTACTGAAGTTGGAACGTAATACTTCGGTGTCACTTGCATACCCGAGATCCGCAAAGTATTGACCATCATCTGAACTCCAAGTCCAGTCGACCGAAACCACACCTTCAGTATTTGAAGTTCCCTCGTTCGGATCTTCTTCGTGAGTGACACCTAAGCCAATAACAACATTTGAATAAGACCAAGATGTTGAAGCTTCTGCACTCCATTCAGTATCGTAGCCACTTTCTTTATCTAGGTTGTATGAAAGGGATAAGTAAATATCGTCGGTAATGCCAAAGGTATAACTGACAGCTGCCGAATGGCCAGTAGACCCCTCTTCAGTCCAAGGTTGATAGGAGAAAGAGTCATAAGATTCAAGGGCAATACGCAAGTTGGGTGCACTGTAGTTATTCTGGTCCCAAAGGGAGGCTGCGTAATCCAAACTAGCGATGTACCCCGTTTCGTCATACTCGCTGGATTGGCTGCCCGAGAGTCGGAAGCCTATATTACCCAGTGGTGTACCAAGGGTAGATATACCACCTAATATGAAACCATCTTTGTGATAAAACCCATTCAACCCCAGCGTCAAATAGTCGGTTAAACCATAGTCATAATAGGCGGTGGAAATAAGACTCCCAGTATCGTATTCATAGCGGTTGTCTTCAATTTCAGAAGGGGCACCAAGGTACAAACCAAAATCAGAGATTCCCTCTTTGAGTAGTTTAGAGTTGTAGAACACGCTATAGAGAATGGAATCCGTTCGACCTGATTGATATTCAATTTCCAAGCGAACATCGTTGCTTCCCGAAGAAAGCGGTAGGTCGTCTAATTGGTAACGGCCTGGAGGTAAACGAAATTCAGTGATGTAAGAACCGTTGATGTAGAGGTCAATGTCGGCTGATTCTTCTAGGATGAGCGCTTGTGTACCGCCAACTTGAATACTGCGATTCGGCTGCAATGCTGAGTAATTGCGTTCAAAACCGATCCCACCAAATTGCTCACTTGGTAGATGCCCAGACGTGCTGTTGACTTGGTCGCCAAAAGTTAATCGATAAGGGACATCCGCTCGGTCGACAAAGGCAGATACATCACCACGATAGAAGGTTTGTTCGTCATCGGTTCCGCCATCAAAATACCCTGAAAGTTTATAATTCACTCCCCGAGCACCAGCGAAGTTACCTGTAGATAGCCACTCAATATTCCATTGTTGCTCGTCACTTTGAGTTTCGACTCCTCGTGTATCAGAGACGCCAAAGTTCAAGTTATTAATATTGGTGAAAAATGATGACTTTGAATAGATCGGGGGAGAGTAAGGTGTGTTGAATGTCAGGGTCTGCTCTTTTTTAGCATCTTGAACAAAAGACAATGTAATCTCCATATCAGATGGGGAGAAAGAGAGTAAAACTCCCCACTCTTCAAGGACATCAATTGGAATAAAGTTTTCTTTGTATGAAGATAGCTTGCCTGACACTTCTGATGACAGGACAGGACCAATAAGTGCATTCAGTTGAACGGTGTTCACTTTAGATACGGTTTTACCATCAGAAAATGCATCGATATCGCCCACCGTTGAGCCGAGATAGTTAATTGGGAATGGGAACAACCAATCAGCAGCATAAGCGCTAGGCTCTACAAATAAACATAAAGAGATACACAGGAGGGCTGCGTAAGATCGGATCATGTTCCCCTCCTAGTACTAAAAATGTATAAGCTTTTAATTCAATGTTATTTTTCTTGCTTTACAGATATGCCACTCACATTGCCGAGAATCGTTGGGATTGGGTAATGTGCGATCGCACCTGGCATCAAGTAACCACTTGTTTTTGTATCAATCTCATTCCAAGGAAGGTCTTTTTTTCCATCACTGGTCTGCAGTTCGAACACTGATTGAAGTAGGTTGACGAGCACTTTACTTGTGTTTTCAACAACGATGATATTGTTGTCTTTGAGCGAGATTTTCATTGTTGGTTCTAAGGCGTTTGGTGAGACAAAGGCGAGGGTTGAAAAACTCAGTAGTGTTTTGATTTTACTTTCTTTATCTTCTTGGCCTTTCACTTCTAATTCGTTGAATTCAATTCGATACAATTTTGTTGTGGTGAGAGCATCACTTGGGATATAGCGAACTCGAATTTTTTGTGAACTTAAGGGGTTAACCATAATTTGAGGGGGAAGAATTAGAAAGCTGTCTTCATTTAATGTGAGAACTTCTCCTGTTTCGTCATAGGTCACATCGTATACGACCACTTCGACTGGAAGTGAACGGTCTTGAGTATTATTGATGGTGTAGCTTGTCAGTGCTTTTCTGCCAAACTCTTGCATCTCTTGGTACATGGGCGTTATTTCATAGCAAAAGGCAGCGACGTGATGCAGTAATAGGCTAAAAATTAAAATAGTTGTTTTCATAAAGCCCTTCCTTGGTGACAAGAGCCCACTTTAGTGGGCTCGAATTTATGAACTAAAATCCGCAAAATGCGTGACAAGTTTTTGCTTGGAGTTTCACATACACAGTTGAGCGATAGTTACCTGCTCTTGCTAAAGCTGCACCTTCTGTTGTGATAGAAAGAGGAATTTCAGCAATTTTGTTTTCTTGATGTTTACCGCTCCATTTGACTTTGAAGTTGCCTGTTGCATGACCAAACAGGCCATCACTTGCGTTGCTCGTATCGAAAACATCGGTTTGATTTGCTTGTAATGTGTAATCGATGCGTTCTTTACCAATGGCCATGCCAAAACGAGTCATTTTGAATGGTGTTGCGGTCATATCGACATCCATTGATTTTCCGTAGTTACACCACGCGCGAAGTTTAGCTACAGGTTTACTAGTTAGACCTAGAATTGTGTTTTTACTGTCATCGAGCATACCTGTTAAACGGATATCGCCATTTACTGAGTTTGCTTGCCCTTCTGCCTGTAAGTTGAGTACACAACGTTGTGGGATAGTGCCTTCCATACGAATATGTGCACCATCGCTGTTACTTGCGTTAGCAAACAGAGCATCATTACTGTATTGAAACCCAACCTCCTGGAAGCTTACTGGAGATGCGCTATTTGATGCTGCAAAACCATTTACACTAAACATCACTCCTGCTACCGCTACTGCTATCATTAACTTTTTCATAATTATTCCCTCATTACCTGTGTTATTACTGACAACAACTAGATAATAATTTGTCGTTGAGATATATGCCTCGCAAAGGTGGGTGATATATCTGATAAACAAGTATGAAAAGAGTGCTAATTTTAAACAGTTAATTCATGTGCTTTTGCAAATAATTCGTATCGCGAGTGAACATCTAACTTAGACATCACGTTGTAAGCGTGAGTCTTTACAGTATTTATGCTCACATTAGTGTCTCTTGCTATTTGAATGTTCGAAAATCCTTGTAACATTAACTCAAAAACGCGCCTTTCTTTTTTCGTCAAAGAAAATTTACTCGTAACTTTTTCTGTTATAGATATCGGTGTTTTTTGCGTGTCATTAATGCATAGATCAATAATGAAACTTTCCATCACATGACGTGGGAACCATAATTCACCATCTTGAATAGACTTAATGGCTTTAGGCAGAAATTCAAAGTGATTGTTTTCAATTTGACCAAAGAATCCAAGCTGTAAATAGTCATAACAACTTGAACTAGTAATGTTGATCGCAATCCATTTGTCCTTCCTATTTACGATAGATAAACCACATTTGTTTGGCATGGGGATGGTTTGCCTATCGTAAATGACGATGCCTCTATAACTAACATTAAGTTCAGAAAACGATTCAAGAACTTGAAACTGACTCAATGGGAATGAAAATTTCAAAATGTCTTGTATAACCCTAGATAAAACTACATCTCTAGTAATTAAACATATATATGGAGATGGAAGGTGGTGTGACATAAGTACCCTACCTTGTTGCGTTTTTCGACGGAATTATGTGTTAACTAAGCGCGCTGATTTATTCATCAACCATTGGCCTTGTCCAAAGCGTGATATCAGCTGATTTTGATTTTTACATTGAGTTTTGTGAAGAATACTTTTGATTTGGGTTCTGACTGTTTCTTTGGATACATTGCGTATTTTCGCTACTTCTGAACCAGTTAACCCTTTGATTATTAGTTCTAAAACAACAAGCTCCGATTTTGTAAGAATCGGGGGCAGGATTGTGGTTGTAGGCTCGGCGTAGCGGTTCCAATGCAATAACATTGTATGGTGAGCTATCCAAGAATTTGCCCAAGCGATAGTGATGTCACAGATGAGCTCAAGTTGGCGGAATTCTTCTGGATTCAGTGCATTTATGCTGTGGAGAACAATGACTATCTCATAATTGTAAGAGAGTTCATCAGTGATTGAATAGTGATTTAGAGCATGGGTAATGATCGACAGTTCTTGATGATCAAAGATTCGATTTTCAATTATGGTGTCTTGGCTATGGAATAATTGACCTTTCTTATCCATTGAGAGTAAAGATAGGTAAGAGTCAAGCTTCTCTGTGACTCGCTTTGAAATAGAGATTCTATCATTAACACTTTTTATATACTTGAAAACAGGGTTTTTGTTTTTTGACATGATAACTAAAGTGGCATGTTCAATCCCAATCTCTATGAGCCCATCTTTAATTTCCTCTTCTAATTCAGAAGGGGATTTATTAAACCCATGATCTAATGGAGTTGTGTTTTCTGATATCTGCATCTCTCATTCCTTAAGCTTGCATCAAGCGGATATTTTCATATTGTCTTATGTTTTCCACTATCTTATCTAGATATTAGTCACCAATTGATGTCTTTATCATCACCCAATTGGGTGAAAACTAAATAATATGGCTTTGATTTCGTAAGGTATTATTGTTAATTAATTAGTATTGATCTAAATCAAAGTTAATGAGTAAATTATTAAAAAACAAATTAAATAACTAATTGATATTAAAAAAATACATTTGATAGTATCCATACTAATTATTTCTGAAGCAATGTTGATTCGCTTATATCAGGTATTAGTGG
>NZ_JBFRRH010000166.1:0-748 GCF_041472995.1 Vibrio sp. 10N.261.46.A3
CTTTATCGTTGAACAGAATATGAACCTTAATCCCTTCTCCGAAGCGCTATTCGTCTTCTGTAATCGTACGCGGGATAAGCTCAAAGTTCTCTACTGGCAGCGTAATGGCTTTTGCCTCTGGCAAAAGCGACTCGAAAAAGACAAGTTCGCTTGGCCAAGAAAAATGCCAGGGCAAACACTCTCATTAACGGAAGAGCAGTGGCATTGGTTGCTCGATGGACTCGACATCGAAAAAATGAAACCCCATCAAACATTGAATTACCAAAGTCTCAATTAAATTAAAAAATAATAGCGTATAAGGAACTTTCGCGTAACTCTGCGATCTTCCTTATATGACCTATGAAAATCATCAAAATGAGTTAGCTCTCTTAGAAGCACTATTGGCTGATAAAGATAAGCAACTCAATGAATTTGAAGCCACCATACTGACTCTTCGCCAATCTCTAGGCGAGAGTGAGTCGAGCGTACTCACGCTTCGCCAGTCTCTAAACGAGAGCGAATTAACCATCCAATCTCTGGTTGAAAAACTTAACCTAGCGCGGCGTAAACGCTTCGGTAGCAGTAGTGAAACTCTGCCCCCTCAGGACTTAGAGTTCAATGAGGCGGAGACTCATGCCGAGACGACAGATGAAGATGAAGCGCCCGATAATCCGAATGATGAAACATCGGACACGAAAAACACTTCATCCGAGACAAAACGTCGTGGTCGCCCGAAGCTTCCCGAAGACTTACCACGAGAGCGAGTTGT
>NZ_JBFRRH010000167.1:0-5894 GCF_041472995.1 Vibrio sp. 10N.261.46.A3
TTTCATGTGGCGGAGGGCCATCTTGCCGTGGGGCAATAACAGTGCCTCTCCCTAAGCTATTGATTTTTATAAATTTGGCGTGTATGATCAAAGTCGGTTTTAATTATGAAGTCATCAATAAAAGGAAAAGTGCATGTATATGAAATTGTTTTTATTTGGTCTCGTTTTGGGGGGCTCTTTGCCTGTTAATGCGTTAGAAATAGAAGGTATTGCTAACAAATCAACGTCTAAAGTTAATGTGGGAGAGCCAATTTCTGCTACAGAGAAAAAAAAACCAATATATCATTATAATAAAAAAAAGGAAGTGAACACATATCTTTGGATGGGGGAAAATGATGAAATCTTAGGAAGAGGTGTAATATTCACCCCCCAGAAAAAACATGCTGGCAATGAAATTAGACTGTGCTTGTTTAAAGAAAGCTTCATTTGCTCAAACAAACTCCTTGTCACTGATGAAATAAGTACCACACCTAATGGAAGCGATGACTGGTCTATTTCAGATAAAATAACAAATGATATTATATTTAAGAGTACGGACACATTATCGTTATCTACCACTCTATCTACCTCATCTGATGAACCCGTGACAATTAGTTCAACATATTACGTAGTAACAAGTGGTGACTTAGCTCTTACCAGTTACACCCCTTATTTGGATTCATTTCCTATCAGTGAAAGCAAAACTCTTACCAGCCAAGAGAATGTCGGGTTAAATGACTTGAATAGTATAGAGTTATGTTCTGTAGTTACTTATACTTCAGGTGTGACGCCCTATCAATTTAGTGAAAATTGTAATAAAAGAAGTGTTAATAGTGAAGAGTTGATAAAACCTAACCAGACATTTAGCTACCCTCCAACCGTAGAGCAATATAAAGAATTATTTCCTACACAGCCATACTTAGCAAGTCAAGAAGTAATGATAAATGGGAGTGCTTTTAATTTTGCTTATGCCCCTAACATAACTGAGGAGAGCTCCGATCTAGAAAAATATTGTAGTAGCCTTGGTGATTTGTTCAGTGCCACGTCAGTAGATGAAACGGTTGCTCATCTAGGTTCTGATACCTTTAATGATAGCTGGCCAAAAGAAACAAATTACTGGACTAAAGAAGAAGGGACTCCAGCCTTTGTTGCACCTGGCATAACATGGAGCTCTGTAGTTATTCCTTCTGGAGATAATAAGTTACACGTTGATTCCGCTCCTAATGAGCTTTATTACGGCTTCTTCCTGTGTAAATCGACCAATCTATAATATTCAATAAACCTATAACCAGCTAATTGCAAGGTTGGTTATAGGTTATAATTAAGATTCATATAAATAAAAATGTTAAAATTAAGAAAAATATATTCAGTCATCATTCCATTTTTTGTGTTTTTATCAAATTCTGCTTATGGACTTTCCATTTCATCACCTAGTGGTAACCTAAGCTCTTCTCCAGTTGGTGTTCCTATTATAATAAACTCAGGTATGTCTCCTATTTATCTTGATTTAAATGAGTATAGATGGGTCGATGATAGTGGTGAAGAGGTGCATACTGGTGTTTCTTTCATACCCAAAGAGCAGCATGAGAATAAAAAGATAAAGATATGTAGTGAATCATTATGCTCCAATGAGTTAAAGATTGTTATCAAAAACCTTGACTCGATGATGCCTTCTGGCGGGAACTACTGGGAATTTAAAGATGAAATAAAAAACGATCTAATAAGAAATGGCAATGAAACAATTAAAAACACAACAACTCTATCAGTAAAAAATAAGGATGAGTCGTTTGTCTCGATTAGTTCTGTTTATTATACTTTGATTGAAAGTTATTCGGGCGAATATTTGATGAGTTATAAAAAATATCCTTATGACTACCCGTTGAAATTAAGCGTTAATTTAATAGATGATATTGAAATCAACATAAAAGATAAAGTTGATTTAACCCTTTGCTCTTTCGTGACATATACTTCAGGGTCTTTGCCCTCATCAAGTAGCCAATCCTGCGATATAAGGCTAGTAATGAGAGAGAACTTTGAAAATGGTGGAAGCACACTAATTAAGCCTCCAACCGTAAAACAACATGAAGCACTCTTCCCCGAGGTAGATTTTAAAGTAAGTGAAAAACAGCAATATGCAGCAACAACAAATATCAATAATCACAATGATAGATACTGTGCATCCATATCTAATTATGCAAAAACAGTAAATTCAAGTTCTTTATCTGACTTTATATTAAGTCCATCATTTAATAATTCTTGGCCTGATGAGCATTACTATTGGGCTAATGATATCTTAGATAATGAAAATGAATCTCACTTGGTTGTTTCAAGTGGAAGCAGCAAGGGAGACATAACTTCCGGAGATCAACGTAACAGTTTTGGTTATTTTACATGTGAATGGAATAAGTCTGTTATTGGTCTGGATCAATGGTCATATAACTTTAGCCAAGACACCCCATCAGGTAATTCATCAGTTTATTTTATCATTCCAGAGCAAAACTCCATCACAGAGACAAATGGGCAAAGAACACCTGGTCAACATGTGTGGGGAGCTGGAAATTCTGATACAAAAATCAAAGCACTGATAACGGGAAAAGATGAAAAAGAGTACTTGGTAGAGTTGATAGGGAACAAGATGGGACCATACTCATATTCAAACATGAAGATTGAAGATGGTCTTCAAAAAGGGTACGGTAAAATAAAAATAATGCTAGATAATGAAAGTGAGAGCTTTGAAAGCTTACCAAATCAACCTTATCGTGGTGAGATTTATGTTATAGCTCAAGGGTGGCATGATTCTTCATTTGAAAAGAAGATTAAAGTTTCCATAGACTTTACAAAACACCCTACTGGGGTTGAATACCCTTATAAATTAGAGTTAGATGAGTGGTCCGAAAACTTTAGTAACAATACTCCATCTGGCAACTCTTCTGTTTATTTTACAATACCAAATCAAAGAAGCGTACTTTATACTAACGGGCAAAGGGAACCAGGAAGGGTTTTATGGGGCGGCGGAGCTTCGAATACCAGTATAACTTTATCTGCAATAGGAGATAATGGAAATGTCTACCCTATTGATATTATTGCGAACAAGAAGGGCCCCAACTATAACATAAAAATTGAGGATGGCATTCAGAGGGGTTTTGGTCAGATTAGATTGAAATTAAATAAAGAAAGTGAAAAATACTACGACCTTCCTGCTCAAAAATATCACACCACTCTGCATATTATAGGGTATGGGTGGCATGACGTTAGTTATAAGAGAAAATTATACTTAAAGTTAGAGTTCGAGAAAACATAGACGGGTTTATTTTGTGGATGCAGAAAATATTCCCTCGGGCATGCCCGGGGTGCTTACCGTGACAGCGCTAAAGCGTTGACCAAAATCACAAACAGCTTACGCTGTAATTTTCCCGTCCTCCAGATAAAACGCAACACTTGAGCTCCTAATGAAGGCTGAGTGATTTATACTGCTCTCAGCATGTTTATTCATCATTATGATTAGAGGTTGAGATGGCTGCACATCTGACATCAGGACGGGGATGATAATACTTAGCGTGAAGCGCTTCTATCTTTATAAGAGTTATGGCAAAAATAATATTACTTACTGGTTTATTCAGTATCCCACTACTGGCTGCGACGGAATCCCCTCAGATTTTTGTTGGCGTAAAGAGTGGGTATCAATGGGCCCTAGACGACAGTTACAATCATTCAAATCCAGAGGCCACAATTTTAGGTCTATATGGTGGATTACAATTCACTCCCTCTTGGAGTTGGGATTTAGGCTATCAATATCACGATGAACTAAAGGCGGACACGATGTCAGTTAATGTTAAAACTTGGTTGATTGAAAGTGCTCTTCGTTACGATTGGTACCTGCAAGATAACCTAAGCTTATATGGTCGAATTGGTGCTACTTATTGGGATATGGAAAAAATGCAACCGCCTTCAAGTAAGAGAAGTGCAACTGGTTTTTCTCCTCTTGGTGAGGTAGGGGTTAACTATCACTTTAACCCAAACGTCCGATTATCAACTGGCTACCAATACATTGATAGTATCGGTAAGCCAAATACGGGTAAGTATGATAGCTATGGATTGTTGGTCAATCTAACCTATACGCTTGGCAATACAACTCAACCAACGTTAGTCGAAATAGCTCCAAATTCTATTATTGAAGATACTCCCGCTAAAGAGACATCCACTGTAAAAACACCGCCTCAAATACAGGGCTTGTTACCTAAAACTACAGATGGATTGTTTGGTTTTGGTTCGGTCGAACTTAGCCAAGAGCTCATTGGCCAATTAACGGAGGTCTCTTCAGTATTAAATTCTTACCCACAAGCTCAGGCCGCAGTTGTTGGACATACTGACTCAACGGGCTTGGCACTCTACAACCAAAACCTTTCGGAGCATCGTGCTCAAGCGGTCGTCAATAAACTGATTGAATTGGGTGTCACACCGGCGCAACTTGAGGGGAGGGGGGAAGGGGAGTCTCAACCTATTGCTAATAATAATACTGCAGAAGGACGAGCTGCAAATCGCCGAGTTGAAATCACCATCTCTAGCTTCCAGTTTCAATAATAGGTTTGTTATGATGAATAAATTCTTTATCCCTCTGCTCTTAATAGTAATTTTCTCACTGCTAACTGGCTGTAACTCAGAAGGCGCCTTCACTAGTTCTGCTGTAAACAGGGTCATCACAGATATTACGGTTACCCCTCCAAAGCTTCAGGGCGGAGTAGGTCAAAGCACGCAGTTAACAGCGACAGCGACATACAGTGATGGAACATCATCAGACGTGACAAAGCATGTGGTGTGGGCGTCTGACCCCAGTGTAGCTGTGGTTGACCCAGAAGGGGTTGTCTTGGGTGTTGGTATGGGAACAACGACGCTAACCGCCACGAAGGACAGTGTGAGCTGTAACACGGTGGATGTGGAGGTTACCTCTGCGGTCATCACAGATATTGCGGTTACCCCTCCAAAGCTTCAGGGTGGGGTAGGTCAAAGCACGCAGTTAACAGCGACAGCGACATACAGTGATGGAACATCATCAGATGTGACAAGGTATGTGGTGTGGGCGTCTGACCCCAGTGTGGCTGTGGTTGACCCAGAAGGGGGTGTCTTGGGGGTTGGCATAGGAGCGACGACGCTAGCCGCCATGAAGGACAGTGTGAGTAGCAACACGGTGGATGTGGAGGTATGTAGTGACTTGTCTGGAGTCTGTATTGATTTCTTTGATGTCGGTGGCGGGAAGTTATTTACTAGCAACCCATCTGTGAATTACTTGGATAGTATTGGTATAAAATCAGGGACTACTACTTTTACTGAATATGGAGCTTGGGGACCTGCGGGTGATTATTACCAATTTGATTTCGTTGATGCAAGCGCACTTTGTGCCAGCTATAGTGCCCATAATCTCGGAGGTAGGGCTAACTGGAAATTACCAACAAAGGATGAATTACAGGCGGAGTTATTAGGTATAGCCGGTAACATGTTTGATCATGGGTGGCCTACTGGCTTTAGCTACCTTTCTTTGACGGAGGGTAGTGCTGGCTACTACTCTGTCGGCCTGCAAGTTGGAGGTGAATTTGTACTTGATAAACTAGCCCCAGCTTATGTAGCTTGCGTGTCAGAGGTATTACCATAGCTCACGGGCTTGATTGTACATGTTACTGAATGGCACTATACTTGTTCAGCAACATGTACATATTGAGGTTTTTATGAGAATTGTCTCTTTTACAGAGGTCCGGAACGGGCTTAAGAGTGTGCTTGATGGTGTGGTGAATGATGCCGACACGACCGTCATTACTCGGCGTGACTCTAAAGATGCCGTCGTCATGTCTTTAAGGCCCTCCGCCACATGAAACGCAACACCCTACCCATTATGCAGTATTTAAGTGCTGCATAAATATATC
>NZ_JBFRRH010000168.1:0-3410 GCF_041472995.1 Vibrio sp. 10N.261.46.A3
TGCGAGATGCGAGATGCGAGATGTGATATGGCCCCTAAAAAGTAGACACAGGGGTTGTCCCGTATTTAATCAACACGGGACAGATAAAGTAGGGAGAGACTAACGCTTTAAGTCGATGTAAATCTGCTCTACCTTGGTACGAGCCCAATCTGTTTTGCGCAAAAATTTTAAGCTCGATTTAATGCTCGGGTCTTTTTTAAAGCAGTTGATGTTCACCATGTAACTCAACTCTTCCCAACCGTAATGTTCAACCAATTCAGTCAGTAGCTTCTGTAGAGTGATACCGTGAAGTGGATTATTGTCTTGTGTCATGAGATGTTCTCGCCATTTATTTGAGCTAAGTATACCAGTTTCGCTTTATGAATTATCCGACCATTTGAGTTCGTAATCGGTGTGGATAATCGAAAGTTCTTCTCTACCTGTATTACCAAATAATCTAACCTGAGCCTGCATCCATTCTTCGAAACGTTTTATCTTTTCTCGATGAAAGTAACCCGGAGGCGCGCACAAAAAATAATTGTATTTAGGCTTCAGCGCGATGTTTCCGATTCGCACCAATTTCTTTTCTTGTAAATAGCGGTATACCAAGCTGTGCTTAACAAGCGCGACACCTTGAACGGATAATGCACCTTCTAACACAAAATGAGAGCCATCAAATTGCAATGATGTGCGGCCAGCTTTTACCCCTGCGACTTGTAACCAGAGATTCCAATCCATATCAGGCCAACGGTCTTCAATAAGTTCCGCTCTATGCAGATCGTCGATGTCATAAATACCATGTTTCTCTTGATAAATAGGGTGACAAACCGGGTAAATGACCTCGTCCATCAACCAACGTGATTCGATGTTTGGGTAATCTCCATGACCATATCGAACACAGATATCGACATTAGAATCTTCAAATGTGACTAGCTTGTTGGTCGGCTCAATTAACATGGATAGATCAGGGTGGCGATCGCGAAAGTCGCCAATTCTCGGTACGAGCCAATGCTGAGCAAAGGAAGGCACGGTAGAGATCGACAGCTGAGTCGGGTTAGGATCTTGGTTGATGCGTCTCACCCCATCTTGAATATGGGCAAAGCCTTTCTTCGCTTGCAGGTACAGTACTTCGCCTTCATGGGTTAATACTATTTTTCGGTGTTGGCGAATAAACAGATCTGCACCTAACCACTCTTCAAGTTGGCGAATTTGTTGGCTGACTGCCGCAGCCGTGACAAATAGTTTCTGTGCGGCGAGTTTAAAACTGCCTGTTTCAGCCGCCGTGTAAAAGTAATAGATCCCTTGGAATGGTGGAGTTCGTTCTCTCACATTAGTTTTCCTTAACTGAATGCCAGTATCTATCGTTTGTCAATGTTGCACTGCTGGTCGATTATTGACCATAACAAAGCAAAAGATCAACAGGAGAAAGGCTATGAATACGATCACAGCAACAGGAAATACCAACCATTCATTTTTGTCATCATTATCAATTAAGAAATTCTATTCTAAATTAGGCCTGTACTTTCAAAATCGTAGAACCAGAAAGCAACTGTCTGAGCTACCCGATTATTTACTGAGAGATATCGGGGTTACGTCGGAACAAGTCGAGAAAGAACTGAAGAAGTCATTTTGGGAGTGACTCAAGGCAACGTAGCTTTTAACTCGACGTTGCTTTAACTCAACATAGTTTTGTCGGTGTCGGGAGGTTTACGCTACCGTTCTATGTTGAGTTACGCTCATTGCTTATTTAAGCCTATTCCTTGTTTAAGAAATTAGTAGGTGAGATCTAATTATCCAATAGCTCGTTGACTTCTTCGTGCAACCAATTGGTGAACGCGGTAATACGCACTTCTCTCGGGGAGTTAGGATCAAAGCATAGGTTGACTTGAACCCCAGGTGTCATGCCTATATCAAAGGGCTTAACCAGCAAGCCGCGTTCGATGAAGTCACCAGCCAAGCTGTCTGTTGCCAAGCAAACCCCATGTCCCGCCATGACCGTGGTTAGCCCCATATCAAAGGTACCGACTTCCATCCACTGAATGGTGCTGCTTTGAGTCGATATGTTTGCTTGCCTAAACCATTCCTCCCACGGGAAACAACCGCTATCAAACTGAATCAGCCAACATTTGAGGAGTTGTTCAGGTGATGTGAAGTTCAAAGAGTTTGCGAGTTCAGGCGAACAAAAAGGGTAAACCGGTTCGTTGATTAGCATCTCAAGAGTCAAGCCTTCTTCAACGCATAGATCTTCGCCCTGCAGAATAGCCACATCAATCTCACCATGTTTTAAATTTGGGGTATCAGACCCTGTTAGCACCTTAATTGGGATTTCTGGGTGCTTTACCGAGAACTTCCACAACCTAGGCAGTAACCAACGAGAAGCAAAAGAAGGGGGACTTCTAACAACAAGCAGCCCTTGAATAGGTTCTGATTGGATCTTGTTCAACCCCAACAGAACCTCTTGAAAGCCATCAGAGACATGTCTAAAAAGTGTGTGCCCTTCATGCGTCAAAGTCATTGCACGCCCCTTACGAATAAAGAGCTTACATCCAACCTGTTCTTCTAACTGTCGAATCTTCTGGCTGACGGCTGCTTGAGTGACGAACAGCTCTTCAGCCGCTTTGCTGTAATTGCTCAAGCGAGCCGCAACTTCAAAGTAACGGAGACCTGAAAGGTGACGCAGTCTATTGTCCATAATCTCAGCTTATAGTTCTTGTTAATAATGGTTGTTCGATTATCGAACAGGTTATTTTCATAATAGCGATAAATAAACAGGGAATACAAGAGAGAGAACATGAAAGCAATAACCTGTTGGGTCGGAAGGTTTGTTACTCAGGCACTTAAAATCAAAGATAATACTGAGGTGAGGAAGGCGACTAAATCGAGACAAGTTATCTTTTCGAAATCGTTAAGTCATCGAATGAGAAATGATATAGGCTTAGATTGCGAGAGTTGTGATACTGCGGATCATACTAAGTACTTATAAACTGAGCTTACAAAAAAGGAGCCATAATGGCTCCCTCTCGATTTTGATTATTCTTCCCAAACCACCAATTTATCTTTCGGCCAGTTATGGCCAACTTCATGGTATTTCTGCTCAAGGATATGTCGTTTGATTTTGAGAGTCGGGGTTAACACGCCATTCTCAATGCTCCATGGTTCCTTAATCATCAGTACACCTTTGATCTTCTCATGTGAACCAAGCTGCTCGTTCATTTTCTCGATAACGCGCTTTGTCGTTCTTTCATAACGAGCTCGGTCAAAGTTAGGGAAGTCATGCGGTACCACCAGTAGGATTGGGCCTGGTAGACCAAGGCCTATCAAACACATCATTTCTACGCGGCTGTACTCAAACAGTTTGTTTTCGATTGGTACAGGGGCAACAAACTTACCTTTAGCTGTTTTAAAGGTATCTCGCGGATTTCAGTCGCCAG
>NZ_JBFRRH010000169.1:0-7242 GCF_041472995.1 Vibrio sp. 10N.261.46.A3
GATATTGATATTGATATTGAGATGAGATTAAGTCGGAGGCCAAATAATAGCCCCCGACTTATTAACCTCTAATTTGAGGTGATATTTACGGTTAATGTATCTGAGTAGCCACCTGCCCATGGGGAGGTTTCTGTCGTCACAATATCAATAGATGCGGCAACACCTGTCGCTAATGCTCCAGAACCGCCATAAGAATTACTGACTGAAACGTCATTTAGACCTGGGCCCCCTGGTGCATTAAGCGTGAAAGGAGCTAAGCCTGACGGGTTGAATGTTGCATCGTAGGTAAGAGCGTAGTCTTCGCTATCGTCTGACTCTAGACCACCTTCAGCACTTGTTAGTGTTACCGTTGCACCATCGACGTCATTACACTTCATGTTAAGGCCACTAACAGAAAGGTTTTGAATTTGAGATACGTTACCAAAGTCCATCAATTGTGTTGAAAGACCAGTAACCTCACATACAGGTGAAACAAATCCAACTAACTGGACGTCACCAGGAGCGGCTTGGACTTGAGCACCAAAAATAGCTGTGACTGTTGCTGCATAGAGTGTTAGCTTTTTCATTAGAAATTCCTTTATCTTAAATGATTGGCTCGAATACTGCTGAGCGTATGTTGTATCTGCAGATACATTGCAGAGTTTTCACTTTGTCACGCTATGAATCGAAGGGTAAACTTCGATCTCAATAACGTCTTGATAATAACCTGCGAAACGCAAGCTATTTTCGAGTGCTACCCTAAGACTCCCATGTTGAGAGAACGGAATAACACCAGAACTGTCTATCATTACTGGTGAAGTAAGTTGACTGCTGTGCCTACTTTCATAAAGACGAATTTCGTCTATTTGTAATGACAAATTGTAACTTTCAATAATATCAACCCCTTGATGTTGATATTTTAAACCTCCATATTTTGAGTTGATCGTTATACCCAACGGACGGTTACAATAGATATTAAAAGGCAACGATTGCACATCACGGTGTTCCGTAAAATTCATAATGTTGCCAGAAAAAAAGTTTATTTCGCATCGATCTTTGATCTGACCGCTAATTCCTAACGTTAAGCTATTAGCACTAACATATAATGAGAATGACATACTAAAAATAAACATGTAGACGATGAAGTTATGAAGGGTCCTAAATACTCTAACCATAATTTCACCTCTCAGCGATTGAATGTAACTTGTTGCTTAACTTTGAAAACTATATGTGCTTTAAAAAATGGTGAAGTAGTAAAAAAAGTTTATTATTTAAGAGAAGTATGAGTTTTAGTATGATTTTAACTTGAGGAGTAGAGGCTGAAGAATTAGATAATAATATTACATTCAATTAGATAGGTGTTTTCCGTTGAAGATTCTGGTTTACGAGGGCTTTTTATTTAATTGATAAAATTAGGGTTATGGTCTACCGATGATGATTTGTATTGCACTTTCCGATGAGCCACTGTTTTTGGTGTCTTAAAATTGACAGTATTATTAAGTAAATAAGGATTTTGTAATTTGATTTTAATATGAATGTGTAATTGAAAATTTTATTAACGGAGAGTGATTACCTAAGCTGGTGGCAATTTATCAATTAAAATTAGATGTTTACAGAAGTATAATTAGGAATGATGTAATCTGTTTCTAATTACCGCATGCGTGTTGATTAAAAAATTAACTGTTGGAGCTGAATTATTTATCTTCAGCGACCATTCAATGTTCTATTTCATTAATGCAAGTCAAACTTGAGCAGTAATAGAATGCTGAAATGTGGGGAATGATTCTTAGAAGGTATTCACATAGGCCAAAACGAGATCGCGTTCTGTTCCAGTCAATTTAGTGTGCTTATTAGAAAACTCGTCTGTGTCGAGAAGATGATTTACTGTGGAATTGTTGAATAAATTTTTTGAAAGACTAAAGCTTCTCACAGGAAGCTTTAGTCTTAATTACGGTAGAGGTTAATCTCATTAAAAGAGTTAAAGCGCATTTTCCAACTTAGTTAGGAAAGTCGCGATGTCTTCTGAACTGATGTCTCTATGGGTAACAAAGCGCACTGGGTTCCCTGGTGACATCGTAATGCCTTGTTCGCTCAGCTCGCGAGCGATTCGGTTGATATCCACGGACTCATCTAACTTCGCAAATACAATGTTGGTTTGAATGAAATCAGGGTTAACCGAAAAACCTTCTAGTTTGCTTAAACCAATCGCTAGGTTTTTTGCGTTCTCATGGTCCGCTTTAAGTTGAGTAACGTTCTCCGTCAGCGCCATTTTACCTGCAGCGGCAAGAATACCTGCTTGGCGCATACCACCGCCGACCATTTTACGCAGTCGACGTGCTTTGGCGATGTATTCTTTGCTGCCAAGAAGTAGTGAGCCGATTGGAGCGCCTAAACCTTTTGATAAACAAATCGTCATAGAGTCGAAGTGTTGTGCGATCTCTTTGATGTGCACGTCTAATGCGACTGCGGCGTTATAGACGCGCGCGCCATCTAGGTGCATTTGAAGTCCGTGCTGGTTTACGAACTCACGTGCTTCCGCTAGATAAGACATTGGCAGGACTTTACCATTGATCGTGTTTTCTAAACTAAGAAGCTTGGTACGAGCAAAGTGGCTGTCGTCGGGCTTAATCGCAGCGGCAAGCTTTTTAAAGTCTAAAGTCCCGTCTGGGTTGTTCTCGATTGGTTGAGGTTGGATAGAACCAAGTACCGCAGCTCCGCCAGCTTCGTACTTATAGTTGTGCGCCTGTTGGCCACATAGGTACTCATCACCACGCTCACAGTGCGCCATCAAACCAAGTAGGTTGGCTTGCGTACCTGAAGAGGTGAACATTGCCGCTTCAAAGCCCGTTTCATTTGCTGTCCACTGTTCTAGCTCGTTGACGGTTGGGTCATCGCCATAAACATCATCGCCCACTTCTGCGTTTGCCATTGCGTCACGCATAGCTTGCGAAGGTTTAGTTACGGTATCAGAACGAAAGTCCATGTTTCTCTCCTAGAGTACTTTAGGTAGCCATATAATTGGCTATAGATGGCCACATAATTGGGCTTTGCTTAAACAAGCGATAGTTTTGGTATCGGTGATTTGATCGTGTCGTATTTTATCGTGCAGTTCTTCTAAACTCAGTTCGATCACTTCTATTACTTCATCTTCATCGCATTCAAAGCGGGTAGTGAGGCTTAAGTCTTTCGCGACAAACAGATGTTGTATCTCATCACAGAAGCCAGCTAAAGGGGTGACTTGCCCTAAGCTTTGAAAAGAAGTTGCACTGTAACCTGTTTCTTCTTCTAGCTCTCGTTGGGCACATTGAAGAGGTGTCTCATCTATTTCCATCGTGCCTGCGGGTAGTTCTAAAAGCCATTTTTTAAGAGAAGGGCGAAACTGGTTTATGAGGATGATTTTTCCAGACGAAGTGATAGGAAGAATAACTGCCGCGCCAGGGTGGTTGATTGTTGTATGTTTTACCACGACGTTCGTAGGGAGCGTCACGTTCTCTTCTATGAGAGAAATACTTTTCCATTTATGGATAACTTTACTCATGCAGTCTGGCCACATTCCTTGCCAATTTTTCGTATAACGGAAGACGTGCACCACCATAACGTCTATGGTGTCGAAAATAAAAGAAAAATTAGGTTTCGCATTAGATTTAGTTTCACGCCGTTCGTGATGTTACTCTCATAATTGGAATCTATGATTGCGCCAAAATTACCGACGTAACCATCTGATATAAATGCAACTCAATAATAAAATGCACTTGTAACAAAGTGCTAACAAATGTATAAAAACAATTCTACACTCTCAACTGTTCAAAGATTTTCGGAGTAACGCATGAACCCTTCTATTTCTTCACATGCTGACAAGGCGCTACTCTCTGAAAGAATCAATAAATTAGCGCATGCTCTCTCTGATGGTGTCTATGAAAGAGAAGACACGATTAAACTTTGTTTACTGGCTGCTTTGGCTGGTGAAAGTGTGTTTCTATTAGGCCCTCCGGGCATCGCAAAAAGCCTTATCGCTAAACGTCTCATTCAGGCTTTTGACAACAGTAGTTACTTCGAATATTTGATGACTCGTTTCTCTACTCCCGAGGAAGTGTTCGGCCCACTAAGTATCCAAGAATTAAAAGACAACGGTCGTTACGTAAGACTGACCGAGGGTTACCTACCAACCGCACAAGTCGTATTTCTTGATGAGATCTGGAAAGCAGGTCCTGCGATCCTAAATACGCTTCTTACTGTAGTGAATGAAAAAACATTTAAAAATGGCGCAGACATCGAGCGCGTGCCTATGCGTTTGTTGGTTTCAGCCTCTAACGAACTTCCGGACGAAGACAGCGGCTTAGAAGCTCTTTACGACCGAATGTTGGTTCGTGTGTTCGTAAACCGTATTCAAAACAAACAAAACTTCAAATCGATGCTGACGACTGGCACATCTCAAGAAGCTGTGATTCCAAAGGGTTTGGCAATTACGGATATTGAATATCATCAATGGCAGAAAGAGCTCGATAAGCTGGAACTGACAGACAATTCGTTTGATAAGTTGTTTGAACTAAAAACCATGCTTGAAGAGACGGTTAAGAAGCAAGGCTCTGCTTCAGAGTCAGAATTGTATGTATCAGACAGACGCTGGAAGAAGGCCGTTAAACTATTGAAAGCGAGTGCGTTCTTCAGTGGTCGCGATAGCGTGAACCCGCTGGATATTATGCTTCTGCAAGATTGTTTGTGGCATAGCCCAGAATCACGTGATGTGGTTCATAGCGTGGTAAAAGACTTTGCATTGAACCGAGCGTTTGATCAACAAGAGTCGAAAGCGCAAATTGAAATGGCTCGTGAAGAGTTAGAAGAGATTCAAGACGATGTTGAATCAACCTTGTCGGTGTCGCTTTCTATGGAGTCAACCAGTGGCTTGTTGCGTAAAGATGTTTACCAGAATGACATCAAGAACGCGAAAATGTACAGCGTGGGCAGTGCTTACAATCTAGTGAAACTGGTTATGCTGCAAAGCAACATGTCGGTTTCTGAATCTGAGAAAGGCGATAGCCGTTGGGTATACGTAGCCAAAGACGATTTTGATCGTGTTCTTAAAGAAGGCCACGGGGATATTTACGGTTACGTAAACGAAAACAAAAACCTGTGCCGTTTAAAACTCGACTTGGATGCATCAAACCAATTAGTGATTAAAGACATCGCCAATCGCTCTGTATTGGTGAGTGTGGTTACTACTGACGGTTTAGACCAAGAACTGTACAACAAGTGGTTGAGTGGCGCTGAGAAAGCCTTAGAACAGTTAACTGAAGCTGAATTCAAGTTAAAACGCGTTCGTACTGAATTCCATGATGCATTACCTCATAACTATATTGACCCTGATTTACCAAAAGCGATGGAAGCAAGTTTGCAATCGGTAACGCAAGATCTTGAAACCACGAAAGTGAAGAGTGCCAAGATCGCTCAGCGTATTAAGTTTATGAGCCAGTACTTCGAGTAAGAGGAGAGCATATGTTAGGAGCAGACGGCTTAAACCTCGCTTTGATGGTAGCTGATTCCGGAATCATTGATACCGCGATGAATGATCTCATCGCTCGTTCTCAAGTCATGATGGCTGCAGAGAACA
The DNA here is from genome assembly GCF_041472995.1 of Vibrio sp. 10N.261.46.A3. Classification (NCBI taxonomy): domain Bacteria; kingdom Pseudomonadati; phylum Pseudomonadota; class Gammaproteobacteria; order Vibrionales; family Vibrionaceae; genus Vibrio; species Vibrio sp. 10N.261.46.A3. The sequence continues at coordinate 5,588 of NZ_JBFRRH010000169.1, forward strand.
AAGGTGTGAAAACATCAGTGAAAAACCACTTAGTCAAATGGCGCGGTAAAGTAAAAAAACGCGTCACCAAGGTGTGTGAAACTGATCGATTCCAAGAGGAAATCGCCCTTTATCAAGAAGTGATTTACTGGGATGAACCACAGTTCTTTGATGAGATTGACAGCGTTATCAAAAAGCTGGAGTGGCATTCCGCGTTTTATCTACAAGCTCGACGTCTTATGGAGAACAACAAGGGCGTTTATAACGCGATGTTTCCACACTACTTTTGCGACCAATGGTACCAATCACTTTCTGATGCGATTAAACAAGCTCAAGTAACCGAGCTTGAAACAAGCAAAGAAAAAGTCTTAGCCGATCTTTATCAGCGCATGGAAACCATGAAAAACATGGACAAAGTGACAGAGTCGGGTGATGAAGGCAGTGTAGGGCGCTTGTGGGATATGGCATCTGCCAAGTTAAGCAAAACAGACCTTACCATCATGAAGCGTCATGCTGAGTTCTTGAATAAGCACAAGGGCTTGCAAGAGATCGCTGAAAAGCTAGGTCGTATGGCTGGTGAGGAAGATGATCCTTCGCTACACAAAGCCCCTGTAGAAGAATTGCAGATGGTTGAAGAGAAAAGCGATGAAGCGGTTGATGATATTGTAGGAATTCATGAAAGTGATGACCTGAACAAAATGCTGCCAAACGAAACCATGTTCCTAGCTTATCCTGAACTTGAGGTTATCTTTTACAAGCACTTGGCCGACAAGCGTTTACTGAGCTATCGTTCGCAAGGTAAATCACGCACGTTACGCAAAGTGAAAGCGCAAAAACCAGATAGCAAGAACATCGATATTGAAAAGGGTCCGTTTATCGTCTGTGTGGACGCTTCGGGCTCTATGAGTGGTTTCCCTGAGCAGTCCGCTAAAGCAATGGCTTATGCTTTGATGCAAATCGCTCTTGCGGAAGAGAGAGACTGTTACGTGATTCTGTTCTCTTCTGAGCAGATTACCTATGAGTTAACAAGGCAAGATGGCCTACGTGAAGCGAGCGACTTCTTAAGTTACTCATTCCACGGCGGTACGGATTTGGAACCTGTTCTCATGAAGTCGATTGACCTGATGACTGGTGATAAATACAAGAATGCCGATTTAATCGTACTTTCTGACTTTATTGCACCGAAACAATCAGACGAAATGATTGCTCAGGTTGAAAAGTTGAAAGAACACAAAAACCGTTTCCATGCGGTTAGTCTTTCTAAGTATGGTAACCCTCAACTTATGACTATGTTTGACCACTGCTGGGCGTATCATCCGAGTCTTGTCGGTCGTTTCATGAAGAAGTGGTAGCGCTAGAACATCTTGTTTAACTCGATTTTGCTGTGTGTTTTTTGATTAAAGAGATCGAACATGCAGCAATTTGATTTAAATGCCAGCAAACGGAATTTAAATTCACTTTTTTGTTTGACTATCTCCCCTCAATCCGTAAAGTAGGCACCCGAACACAGCGGTGCGGCTTACTTAAGTCCCTAAAGTGTTGAATTAAAAAGGCGCCTTGGCAGAGTGGCTATGCAGCGGATTGCAAATCCGTGGACCTCGGTTCGACTCCGGGAGGCGCCTCCATTCTTTCTCTTAGTTTTATAAGTAAGAGATATTAAGAATGAAAATGCGATA
>NZ_JBFRRH010000170.1:0-498 GCF_041472995.1 Vibrio sp. 10N.261.46.A3
CTGGCGACTGAAATCCGCGATTTAATTGAGACTTTGGTAATTCAATGTTTGATGGGGTTTCATTTTTTCGATGTCGAGTCCAACGCCTTAAATTTTTAGAATGCCGTTAGCTCGGTAGGATTTTCTGCATCTAAAACAAACCCACCGTGATATCGGTCACATTTAATTGTTCAACCGTTCCTGTTTCCCCCTAAAATCCCGTCCAAATGTGCTCAAATTTCTCCAAAATAGCCTCTTTGGGCTACCCCCTAAAGAAATTCGTGTAGGTCATCCTAAAGGTAGGCCTTTAGGTCATCCTAAAGATATTCAGGTAAGCAAAACAAAAGAATCAAAGAACATAAGAATAAATAAACAATAGAGTGATTCATTCAGATTTGAGTGTGGTTAACTTTCGTGAGGTACGAACGAATAGTTATCCATCGCTCGAATCCGACAAGCGAAGCGCGTCAGTCTCATCTCCCACGGCTAATTTGATCGATCGTAAGCGTCTTTAAATCG
>NZ_JBFRRH010000171.1:0-910 GCF_041472995.1 Vibrio sp. 10N.261.46.A3
CGCGGATTTCAGTAGCCAGTGCGACACGTTGAATTTTAATGGTCAGTGGGCGAAACTCACGGCCGACTAAAACCAATGTGAGCTCTCTATGCCCAAGACATATACCCGACTGACCGAAGATGAACGATACCAGATTTATGAAGGCGTAACAGACAAACTTTCTCATCGTAAAATCGCCTCTTTAATCAATAGGCACCATAGTGTTGTATCCCGAGAAATCAAACGTAACACAGGACTTCGGGGCTATAGACCAAATCAAGCCAATGAAAAAGCTAAACAACGGCATAAAGGTAGACCTAGACGCATCAAATTGACTTCCGAAGTACAAGAGGTGCTCTCTGTCAATATTAGGAAGGATTGGAGTCCAGAGCAGATACAAGGTCGCTTAAAGGCCGAAGGATTTGAAACGGTATGCGCGACAACCATCTATGGGTTTATACAGAAAGACAAAGCCTCTGGCGGCGATCTACATAAGCACCTTCGCCATAGAAAGCCTTATAAGAAGCGGACAGGTTCAACAGAGGCTAGAGGCCAAATCGTAGGCCGAGTGTCAATTGATGAAAGGCCTTCCATTGTCGATGAAAAAATCCGCTTAGGTGACTGGGAAGCGGATACTGTTATTGGAAAAGGCCACAAAGGAGTCCTAGTGACGCTTGCCGACCGTGTGAGTAAAAAGACGCTTATTGGCCGAGCACCTTCAAAACATGCGAAGGTAGTCACGGCAGTGATCCTTGAGCTTTTGCAGTCAGAAAAAGAGCAGCTGAAGACAATCACGTTCGATAATGGGAAAGAATTTGCTTATCACGCACAAATAAAGGAAGTTTTGGAGGTTGAAACGTACTTTGCACACCCTTACCATTCATGGGAACGAGGCCTAAATGAAAACCATAATGGCTTGATACGTCAGTAT
>NZ_JBFRRH010000172.1:0-355 GCF_041472995.1 Vibrio sp. 10N.261.46.A3
TTACAATCTAGGGTACTGGGGTTTTGCCGTTTTGGTCAACACCGTGAACTTGAAACACATTCTTTGCTAAGTCGATACCGATAGTTGTAATGGTCATGCTCGTTCTCCTCTCTCATAGTTACTGTCATAGTAGGCAGCTGAGGTTGGGGCGACCATTCCATTATAATAGGAATAATGAACACCGAAATTTAGCCGTCAAGATGAAGCTCGCAGCCATTGTTTGAGATTTTTCATGTCTAGATTGCGGTTTGTTGTTAGTCGATGCGGGTCTTGTAGGTGTTATTCCTGTATTTCCTTTTCTTGACTTTGCCGATGTGTATAATGCCCCATCTTATCCCCGTCCTCCAGATGAAAC
>NZ_JBFRRH010000173.1:0-15237 GCF_041472995.1 Vibrio sp. 10N.261.46.A3
CTGGCTACTGAAATCCGCGTTACTAAACAGAGTGTTAGTTCAACGGTAAAGCGATTAAACCGTAAACTTGTTCAATAGCTCGTCTTGTTGGCGAACATTGTCCGTTTGAACCTGCATTGCTGTGTTCGCTTCTTGAGCTGCGTTGGACACTTGTGTTGAAAGGTCTTTGATCTTAACTGTGTTGTTATTGATCTCTTCCGCTACCAAGCTCTGCTCTTCTGCCGCTGAAGCAATCTGGATGTTCATATCTGAGATGCGTTGAATCGCGTCACGGATACGGTCAAGTGAAGAGTTCGCTTGCTGAGCGCGTTCAACGGCGTCAGTGGCTGTGTCTTTACTTTGGTTCATCGCGTTCGATACTGAGCTTGCACCCGCTTGGAGCTGCTCGATCATGTTGCGGATTTCAGTAGTCGATTCTTGAGTACGTTGCGCCAGAGTGCGAACTTCATCGGCAACGACTGCGAAACCACGGCCTGACTCACCAGCACGCGCCGCTTCAATAGCCGCATTCAATGCCAGTAGGTTGGTTTGGTCTGCAATATCGTTGATTACTTTTAGAATCGTTTCGATGTTGGCTGTTGCTGATTCAAGTACTTGTACTTCGGCAACCGCTTGGTCGATACGTGCTGAAAGGTTATCAATCGCTTGAGTGGTGTCGCTTACGACAGATGTGCCGTCTAGCGTTGCTTCGTCTGCTTCACGGGCTGCCGCTGCTGCGCCTTGAGCATTGTTTGCAACTTCAGTTGCAGTAACCGCCATCTCGTTCATTGCAGTCGCTAACTGTTCAAGCTCTTGCAGCTGGGTATTCATTGCTTTCGCTGACTCGCCCGCACCTTTCACTGTGATCTCAGTACCGCGTTTAATCTCAACACCAATCGCTTTCGATTGAATGATCTGATTTTGCAGATTTTCGGTAAAGGTATTGAAGCCTTTCGCTAGATCAGAGAACTCTTTGTCTGTGTTGGTATCTAGGCGTTTAGTTAAGTCACCTTGTCCGCTTGCTACGTCTTGAATGGCTTGGTTAAGTGCATCCAGTGGACGCATTAACACACGAATCAGAACTGTTAGAGCAATGATGCTTAGAATCACCGCAATCAATGAGTAGATCATTGAGCTGTTCTTCAATTCTTCAACCGTTTGGAAAGCGATCTCTTCATCAAGGATGGCACCGATGTACCAATCTTCACTTGGGATGTGGGTGAAGTTAACTAGGAACATTTTGCCGTCGACTTCAATTTCTTGAGAGCCTTCACGAATAGTCGCTTGAGGCATGTAGCTCGAAAGCGTTTCACCGTTGTTTTTCGCATTCGGGTGAGCAATCGTGGTGCCGTCCGCTGTTACTAGGAACAGGTAACCCGCATCAAACAAGTTCACTTGGTTGACCAAGGTAGCAAGGTTCGTCAGTTCTAGGTCGTAGAACATACCTGCAGTGAAGCGTCCATTGTCTTTAACTGGCGTCCCCACAGAGATGATGACTTTCTTACTCGATGCATCCACATAAGGAGCGGTAACAACTAAACTGTTTTTGGATTTAGCATCAATGTACCAAGGACGAATTCGCGGGTCGTAATCTGGACCTGCATCCCAACCATCATCATTTTCAATAACGAAACCGTTTGCTTCATAACCAAAACCAACCGCTAGGAAGCTGTTTTTAAGCTTTGGCTTTTCTAGGATTTCTTTAACGTAAGCGCGATCTTCAGGGTTGATCTCGATGACTTCAGTCGTCGATTGAGCCAACGCTTTCTTGGCGTTCATCTCCGATACGACGGTATTTTTCACGCCCGAGACCATCTCTTCTAGGCTCGCATTGACGTGGTTTTCTACTGCACTTCTTACAGTGTAAAGTTGTTGTATTGAAAGCAATGATACTGTCACTAGCAGCAAGGCTGATGATGCAGCAACCACCTTATGGCTAAATTTCATTGAGTTTTCCCCTTCTCACAGGCTTTGCGAAGACTAAAGTTAATCGTGTTTTTGTAATTATATATATCGACTCGATTGAATTTTACTTGAATGTAATTTCACAAAATAGACTACAAAAATACAACAACCTAAACAATACAAAATTCACTAAATCACATATTTGTTACTTTTAGTATTTGGTTCAATGAGTTGGGGAATGGGGCTAGACGTAGTTTAAGGGGGAATTAAGAATGTATTAATTTGATAGTTATGCGTTCAGTTTTCTATTAACAAGAGGCGGGGTGAATAAACGATATGAAATCGAATGATATGCAGAACTTATAAATTGATTGAACTCCAAATAATACTGTGTATATATTTTTCGCAAATAAAAAGCCCCACAAAAGTGAGGCTTTATAAACTGAATCTTTATTGAGTTATATAAGTAACATCTAATTTAGAATATTAGATGCGCTACACCAGCGATAACTGGAAGCGTAATTAACGTACGCAGAATAAAGATAATAAACAGTTCTAAGATGTTCACTGGAATCTTACTGCCTAGAAGCAGAGCGCCCACTTCAGACATGTAGATCAGTTGAGTAACCGACATTGCTGCAATAACAAAGCGAGTCATCTCGTTGTCAATAGAAGCGGCAAGAATTGCAGGAATAAACATATCCGCAAAACCAACAACAATCGTTTCAGATGCTGCAACCGCTTCAGGAACACCAAGTAGCTCTAGGAATGGAATGAAAGGCTGACCTAGGAATGAGAATACAGAAGTGTATTCCGCAATAACCAGCGCCATCGTACCAAGGCCCATAACAACAGGCAGTACGCCAAAGACCATGTCCACGGCGTTACGGATGCCTTCAGCAAATACTGACTTAGCAGACTTAACTTGTGATGCTTTGCTTACCGCTAGCTCAAGACCCCAAGAGAATGTTGAGTGACCCGCTGGGATAGCGTCAGCGTCTTTGTGCGGCTTGCTGCCATCAATGAAAGTATCTTTCTTCATGCTTAGTGGTGGAAGGCGAGGGATGATTACCGCTGCCACAATACCCGCTAAACAGATTGCTGCGTAGAAAGGTAGGAATAGGTGCTCTAGTTCTACCTGAGCAATAACCACAAGACTGAATGTGATAGATACTGCTGAGAAAGTCGTACCAACAACCGCTGCTTCACGCTGAGTGTAGAATTTCTTCTCGTACTGTTTGCTTGTAAGCAGGATACCCACGCTGCCGTCACCTAACCAAGAAGCCATACAGTCAATCGCACTGCGGCCTGGTAGGTTGAAGATTGGGCGCATGATTTTACTTAGTAGCGTGCCAAACAGCTCTAGTAGGCCAAAGTTAAGTAGAAGCGGCAGTAGCAAACCTGCAAAGATGAATACTGAGAACAGTGTCGGAAGCAGACCTTCTAGAACCAGACCACCGGTGTTTTCTTCCCAAATAACCTCAGGGCCAACTTGGAAGAAAGCCATAACGGCTGCAGCACCACCAATTAAACGAACCAGCAACCACAATGGAGATGGGTTGAAAAGGCCGTTTAAAAATGAATTTGATGTAATGAATGTAGGCTTAAAAATGGTGCTTAAAACTGAAGCTACAGACATGAAGGCAACGATCGCAGTGATGATAGGGACTAGATATTCACCGAAAACCGCTTGAATTGATTTGGCTAAGATAGCTACAGGGATGGTTAGATCGCCTTGATAGCTGATGGGTGCCATGAAAAGGAATAAACCAATCAATGATGGGATTAAGAAAACCCAGAAACTGCCTTTAGATTTCTCTGTTTGAGCAGTATTCGTGTTGTTAGACATGTTATTGTTCTCGAATTTCTACACGTAAAAAAGCCACATCCTTGGCATTTTTATTCACTAAACGTCCGTATTTTCTCATTGGGTGCAAGATTACCCAGTATTAATATCGCTTGCAATACTATTCATCAAATATCGCTAAATATTCATGCTGGTTATTCTGCAACGTATTAAGAGTTTAGAATAAAGTGTTGCGGATGTTACGTAGTTTGAGGTTATATTGCCAGATATTTATAAATTGACTGGGGTTTCAGTTCGATAGGTCAAGTATAACCAGTAGCTAAACGCAATAATGAAGGCGAAAGAGGCTGGGAAAGCCAATGCCAAGATTTCGAAGCGTTGGAACAGACAAGCGCCACTTAAGCCGCCAAACAGGAAGCCAACCACAATGAACATCAGTAGTTTGGCTTTACGGCGGTCAAAAGGCATCCCCTTTAAGCGAGCACCAATCATGATCCCCAGATCGGTAATGATCCCACTCATGTGTGTTGTTCTAATGATCGCCCCGCTGTAAGTGGTGATCATCGCGTTCTGCAAACCACACGCGGCTGAAGCGAAATACTGACCTGAAGTATAGCCTTGCAACAGTGTCCACAGCGCCAAAAACAGCAATCCCCCCTCAATACATAGCGCAACACCGTAACGGCGTCCTAACTTCAATGCTTGGTTTTCAATAAAGAACCCGCTGAACGCCGCACCTAACATGAAGCTCATGATCACCAATAGGAGGTGAACAGAAGCCGAGGTCGGTGTAAGCAGGCTACTGCCTAGCAAAGACATGGTGCCGGAGATATGGGAGATAGCTTGATGTTGGAAGCCAAGTAAGCCGATAGCATTAACACTGCCAGCAAGACCAGCTAACAAAAGGGCGCCGTATTCAACCCAGCGAGGTAGCTTAGAAATCATGTGGTTCACCCTGGGTTAAATAGAGGAGCAAGATTATAACGCTAGACAAAAGATACGCTAGCGCTGTGGAGCGTTGATATTTGATCTTAGGCAACAGTATTGCAGTTTGTTTTAATACTGTTGCGATATAAAGATAACGGTCAATAACGAGGTAAAGATAACGCTCAATGACAAACTAGCTGTAATGGCTCATTTGGTGGTCGAACTTAACCCAACCGTGTTTGCGTTCTTCATAAACCGAAAAGCTCGGCAGTGGGAAGTCTTGCTCTTTAAATAATCCGAGCGGGACGATATAAAAATCGGCGGCGGCAACCGACTGCAAAAGCATGGTTGTGCCACACTTGGGGCAAAACTGATAGGTGACTTCATTACCCGTATCGCTGATGCGTGAGAAAGAGGTCACTTCACCGCTGAGTGTGACTTGTTCTATTGGGAACCGTGCCTGAACGCCGAACACACTTCCGGTGCGTTTCTGACACTCATAGCAATGGCAGACAGAGGTGCGTTGAGGTTCGCCTCGGCATACTAGGTTGACTGCTCCACAGCGGCATTCGCAACTTCTGATATTTCTATCTTTAATATGATTGATATCCATCCATGCTCCACTTCTGGTTAACCCTGTATTGATAATTATACTAAAGCCCTTTATGGTCTGCACAACTGGATGAAAACAAAAGAATATAATTGCCCATGAAAAAGAAAATCTTACCTATTCCCCTGATTCTACTGATTCCAATTGTCATGCTGGTTGTGGTGATAGTAGCGGGTATTTATCGCTTTAGCTTAAGTGATGAAGAGATCTTGGCTAAGTTTCCTTCTTCTCAAGTGAGTTATGACCCAGTCGTAGAAGCCGTTTTTGATTTGAAGACGACCAACCCATGGACAATTAAAGTTCCTGAAACTAACGCCTACGCTTTTATCAATGAAGTTGATGAGCCTAGAGCCATCGCGTTTGGACGCTATGACTCAGGTGTTGAGCGCGGTATGGTAACGGTAGACACCAATAATCTTTCAGCCGTTACGCTGGGCGAGGCGAGTTTCTTTGTCGCGCCGATGTGGATATCTAACCAAGGCAGCGGTGTTTTCTATTATCTTGGCCTTTTTAAACATGACCAGCAGCGAAGCCGTGTGGTGTTAGTCGACCAACTTTTTCTGGGCGACCGTATACGAATTCAAACATTGGAGGTCGCTCAGCAGTCAGATTCGCAATCACAGAATAAACTCACTGGGGAAGGTTTTATCGGCTTTACTCAGCATTCTTCGGAACAATCATTTGCAGAACCCCCTTCTGAAAAGGTGTTAATGAGCTTTTCTTTTGATACGCAATCAATTGGTAAGCAATAACGTTTTCGTAAATGTAAGGATCTGTTGTTTATGTGAGCCAAATTACATATTATCTTAGTTAGATGAATGAAATTTAGACACACTTAGCTTTGTGTCCGCTTATTTTTACAAATGGAGCTTGCGAATGATTAATAAACGTTTTTTTAAGACGAAAGATGAAGTTGAAGTGACCTTCGAGCTAGAAGCTCAGGAAGCGAACTCTGTATCCATCGTTGCTGACTTTCTTGATTGGAAAGCCACCCCAATGAAAAAACTGGCCAAAGGGAAGGTTTACAAGTTTAAAACTCGTCTACCTAAAGATGGCGAGTTTCAATTCCGCTACCTAGTTGATGACCAACAATGGGTGAACGATGCGAACGCTGACCGTTACATCCCTAATGAGTTTGGTGAAGACAACTGCCTAGTGTCGACGGTTAACGCATAGTCTTTGTCTTAAAATCAGCGACTAATTCGCTTCGTTTATTAATTATTCGAAACGGGATAAGGTCAACCAATAGAAAGCAGAAACTAGCCGTTTCTGCTTTTTTATTTTTAAATTTAGCGGTTAATTTTATTTCTTGTTGAGTGGCCCTCATCTACGGCAACTCAATGACTTAGGCTAAGTTGGGCAGATTCACATCATATTATGACAATGCATTGATGATTTATGCGTTTGAAAAGCATATCCTATGCCTTTATATCGTAGAAAGACCTGTTTACCGTGTATTCAAAAATATTTTCCTCTCCGTTTGCCGAGCTTTCACCTGTAAAAAAAGTAGCTATTTTAGGACTGCCGCTTATTGCAGCGATTGGAGTTGCTCTGCAATCTTCGCAATCAAACCTGACGAAAACGATCGAACTTGATCTACCAGACTCAACCGTTATTGAGTCAATTCTGTCACCATCTTCTGTTACCGTTATTGAGCCGCCGACATTTGAGTATCAAATTCAATCTGGCGATAACTTGAGTAGCATCTTCACGCAACTTGGATTTTCTTATAAATCGATGATGAGCGTGATGGAAACCGATTTGAACTTCCTTGCTTTAGATACGCTTCGTCCGGGTAATACATTACGCTTTTGGCGTGATGAAGCGACCGGCGACCTTTCTAAAATGGAACTTCAATTTAGCGTCGCAGACAAAGTGGTTTATAGACTGCTTGATGACGGCAGCTACGAATTCGAAGACATCTCTATTCCGGGTGAATGGAAGCAAAAACCTTTAGTGGGTGATATTCAAGGCAGCTTCTCTATGTCGGCGAACAAGGTTGGCCTGAGCAGTCTTGAGATTGACCATATTGTGACTCTTCTTAAAGATAAGCTGAACTTTAGCCGAGACCTGCGTGCTGGCGATCAGTTTGAAGTGCTTCAAAAAGCGCAATATGTTGATGGTGTTGCAACCGGAAAACGTGAAATTGAAGCAATTAAGATCATGAATCGTAACCGCGTTGTGTCAGCGTACTTACACACTGACGGACAATATTACGATGCTAATGGCGATAGCTTACAACGTGCTTTCCAACGTTACCCTGTGAGCAGTAGCTGGCGCCAAAGTTCTCAGTTTAACCCTAAGCGCTTACACCCTGTGACTGGCCGCATTTCACCGCACAACGGTACAGATTTCGCGACGCCAGTTGGTACGCCGGTTCAAGCAACGGGTGATGGTAAAGTGATTATGACGCGTAAGCACCCATATGCGGGTAACTACGTGGTCATTCAACACGGCAGCACATACAAAACACGTTACCTACATTTGAGTAAGATCCTCGTTCGTAAAGGACAAACGGTATCTCGTGGACAGCGTATTGGTTTGTCTGGCAAAACGGGCCGAGTGACAGGTGCACACTTGCACTACGAACTGATTGAACGTGGTCGTCCTGTCAATGCAATGACAGCAAATATCCCGATGGCAGATTCTGTGCCGAAAAAGGAAAAAGCGACGTTTGTAGCTTCAAGAGATGAAGCAGATAAGCTGTTAAAGGTCGCTTTAGAAGCCCAATCTAATAACAGCTAGTTAGACTCTTTGAGATACCCCAGAATAAGGTTGTTATTCATCAAGCATAATTAGAACCGCGAGAGCATCACTCCGAGTAGAGTCATGACCTCGCGGTTTTTTGATACTAGGTCAATTCAAGGATAGCGGTTTAAGCCAAAGGCTCAGAATGAGTAACATAGCTGACGATAGCTTCAGGTCGCATGGGTGGTGAGTAGAGGTATCCTTGTATCTTGTCACATCCCATTGAGTGCAGCTTTTCTAATTGCTCACGCTTCTCTACGCCTTCCGCAACCAAAGACACATCGAGTCTGTGAGCAAGCTGGATAATCAGCCAAACAACGCTTTCTGAGGTTGAGTTGGTCAGCAAATTACGGATAAAGGTGGCGTCAATTTTAATGCAATCGATAGGGTAGCTGTGAATGTAGTTCAAACTGGAGTAACCCGTACCGAAGTCATCGAGCGCAATAGTGAAGCCTTGCCCTCTCAAAAAGTTAAGTGCCGACTTTGTCTCTTGGGTTGGAGATAACAGCACCGTCTCGGTTAACTCAATAACAAACTCATCAGCTTTAAAGTGATGCTGTTCAATGGTTCGTGTGAGATAGGAAATATAGCGTTTCGAGTCGGTAAGCTCATGAGCAGAACAGTTTATTCCAAGCTTAACCTTGTAACCTAAGCCTTGTTCTAATGTGGTTTTAGCGCGGCACACTAACTCAATAATACGCTCACCTAGCTCGACAATCAGCCCAGACTCTTCAGCCACTTGAATGAACTCCACAGGCGATATGTCACCGTGTCTGGCGGTCTTCCAGCGAGTCAGTACCTCGAAATATTCCCATTGCGTTTCGCCTTGGCCCACAATGGGTTGGACAACTACGTACATTTCATTGCTATCGGGGATATAGCTTTGTGAAATCGGGTTTTCGAGTTCATTTCGCAGCGCTGCAATTAGCTCGGTTTTTCTTTGGTAGCGAGATCTCAAGTGGGTGTCATAACATTGAATATGAGTATCTTGGCTGTGTTTACACTCTTTAAGCGCCAAGCTAGTGTTGAATATGATCTGTTCAACGTCTTTGTTGTCTCCGTCCGAACTGGCAATTCCAATGCTGAGTTCCAAATCTATCTTAATATCAACGCTGCTATAGCCTTGCTTAATTTTTGCCAGTATCTGCTCGCACACCGCTATCGGGTCAGAGTGATAGGTAATGAAGGCGAACTCGTTGCCAGCAGTCCGGAAAGTCAGGTTGCTTTCGGGTAAGGTTCTCCGCAAGGTTTCTGCGACAAATTGAAGTACTTTATCGCCAATATAATTGCCGTGCATGTCATTAATGGCTTTGAAGCTATTGATATCGAGTAAAGCCAATGTAAACGGAGTGACGCTCTGTTGAGTAATAGACTCTAAGGTATCGGATAGACAGCTTCGGTTGAGTAACCCGGTTAGGCTGTCGTGTGACACCTCATAACTGAGTTGATTCACCAGTTGCTCGGAACGATCGTTAAACCACATTTCACGTAAGGTGTGGATGATGATGTCGGCGAACAATTGATGGTGCTTTATCACGTCTTGTTGCTGAGCAGGGCTAAGAGGCGAGGTGAATGTTGAAAACAACACGCCCATCACTTCGCCACTTTGAGTTCGAGTCGGGATCGCGATGGAGTTTTGTGAGGTGATTTCCTGCCTAAATGCCGATGTCGGCAATGACTGGACGACGTACTGAGCAAACGAGCAATCTGGGTGTCTTTGGTTGACGGCTTGTTGGTAGATGTGACCATGGCGCGCATTGATTTTGTCATGCAATACATGATCAGAATGGGCGATCACCAAAGGAACGGTTTGGTCAGGGAAGTACTTCTTCTCAATGATGCTAGTGTATTGAGTATCAAAGGTCTGATGTAAAGTAAGCACAGCTGACTCTAAAAGGTCGATACCTTCCAATTTCAGCAAACGGCCAATGCGCTCTGTGTCTATCATGCTATTGTGCGTATGTTGAGTCATAGTCACCATCCCTAGTTAACTAGATTCACTGTGTAAGCGGTATACGTATTATCTTGTATATGTGCGAACTTGTATAATCTATATGCGTCAAGTTTATTATTGGCCGTGTTGTATAACTTTTCAAATTAAAATGTGACTTATTTCACAGAGCTTGTGTGCTACGCTCTTTGTCTAGTCTATCTTTCAGATGGTCCAAAAAGAGCTTGGTTCGCGTGTGCGAGTAATCAAGCTTAGGGTAGTACGCGTAAACCATCACTTCGTCGGCAGTAATATTTGGCAATACTGGAACTAATGTCCCTTGTTTTAGATCCTCTTTGATCATCGCTTTGATGGTTAACAGTACGCCCATTCCTCGCTTCGCAGCATGAAACAAAGCCTCTGGATTGGTGGTAGCAAAGTTACCATTGAGAGTAATGCGTTGCCCTTTGGTGAGTGTGACTTCTCGGGTAGGGCGCTCTCCCCAAATCAAAGAGTTGTGTTGTTCTAAGTCTTGCTCGTTGGCGGGGTAACCATGTTTAGCTAAATAGCTTGGCGCTGCATAGAAGCTGGCTTTGTGTTCAAACAGCGGTGTTTTCTTGAAGCTTAAAGAGTTGAGCTGTTCCAGTTCACGGCTGATCACCAGATCCAAGCCCAGTTCTGGTAATTGCCCTGGCGTGGTCGTGATCAGCTGCACCTTAATGTCCGGATACTTTTCTAAGAAGTCGTCCATGTATTGCACGAGAAACTTAGAGCCAACTGCTATCGTTGCGCCTATCTTTAACAGGCCTGCTGGGGTTTGGTTAACCGAGCGTGTCTCATCAATTATGGACTGCCAATTGTCGAGCTGATCTTTGGCTCGCAGGTAAAAGAGCGCGCCAGCTTCAGTTTGACTAATTGAGCGTGTGGTGCGCTTTAATAGTTGGGTGCCGATGCGCTCTTCTAACCAGTTCACTCTTTTGCTGATCGCTGAGCTGGTGGTGTTAAGTTTTCGAGCAGCACCATTGAAGCTACCTTCTTCCACTACTCTGACATAGCTTTTTACGTTAAGAATCCAATCCATATTATTTCCTGTTAGGACTTAATAAAATTCCAATTTAGCTAATTATCAATTATTGGTTTTGAATGTAAACTCATCTAATGAACAAATATCAAACGAATAGGGAATTTTTTGAGCCAATCGACCTTTAAAAAAACGCCGTTACTCTTATCAATGATGATTATTGCTACGGGGCAGGTGGGTGTGAGCATCTACTTGCCTGCATTGCCGTTAATCGCTTCTGATTTAAGTGCTACTCAAGTAGATGTACAGCTGCTCGTCACGCTGTTTCTGGTGGGTTTTGGCTTGTCTCAGCTATTTTACGGACCGATGTCCGATGCGGTGGGAAGAAGACCTATCTTCTTGTTAGGTCAGGGTGTTTATTTGATTGGTACAGTCGTTTGTGTTGTGTTTTCTGACAATATGACGGCGCTAGAGGTTGGTCGCTTGCTACAAGGTTTAGGGGCGGGGAGTGCCTCGGTTCTTGGGCGAAGTGTGCTTCGTGACAGCTATGATGGTTCACAGTTTACCAAAGCGTTGTCTTATATCTCGATCACCGCGTCGATCATGCCGATCATAGCGCCGGTATTCGGTGGTTGGATTTCATTTCATCTCGGTTGGCAGGCGGTGTTCCTGTTCGTTTTATTGTACCTACTAGCGATATTTACGCTGGGTTACTTTGTTCTGCATGAAACTTTGCCATACGGAAAGAGCCGCTTTGATGCGTGCCAAGTAGTGAAGAACTACGGGCGCTTGTTGACCAATCGCCAAGTGTTGACCAGTGCCAGCTACAACTGGATGAGCTACATGGCGAGTTTGGTATCGCTGTCGTTGTTTCCATTCTTAATGCAAGAGCAATTGGGGCTGACCGCCGCTGAATATGGCTCATTGATGATTGTTCCTTCGGCGGGCTTACTGATAGGTAGCGTCGCTTTAAACTTACTCAATCGTAGGTTTAGTACGCCCCAACTGATGAGCCTAGCTATTTTGATTATCTTGGCATCGGGAACTTGGCTTCTTACTCATGAGTTATCCATCTTTAACTTAGTTTGGGCGTTTACTTGGTTGGCGATAGCACAAGGCATCTCGTTCCCATTATCAATCAGCATGTTATTAGAACCTCATAAGAAACAAGCGGGCGCAGTGTCGGCATTGTCTGGCTCAATTCAGATGTGTTTAGCGGGTATATTAGGTGGGTATCTAGTAGAAAGTTGGGTCACGACTCATCTACAGTTAGGCGTGTTCTACCTCATTATTGGCGCAGCCATGGGCGGAGTGCTTTGGTCTTCAACCAAAATGAACAACAAAGGCGATACTGTTGAAGTGGAATATAGCTAAACACTAAATTCACTATCGTTTAACGCACCATCGTTAATACGTTGTATTTGTGCTGATGGTTTTCTACAATGCTTCGGTCCATTGAATAGGTAAAACAAAATGCAGCAAAATGAATTTGAAGTACTGGTAAAAGCTATCTGCGCACTAGATGGCCTGCCTCAAGCGCTTGAGCTATTGAAATCCAATGAGGATACAGAAGTCGCTGAGGCTGCTGCATCACTGACTGGTCAATTTGCACTTGCTGAAGTGGAAGGCGAAAAGCGTATTTACCACGTGACGCTTCAAGAAAATGAACAAGGCGAAGAGCAAGAGTACATCGAACATGTCATGAATGAAGGCGATGACTTAATCAAATTTGCAGCTTGGTTCTTTGAAACGATGTTTGAATTGAAGCAAAAAGACACATACCAAATTGCCGGTAAAACTTACAGACAGCCAAAGCGCAGCTAGGTTTCTCAGTAAAGCATTTTAGAAAGCAGCTCTCTTGAGCTGCTTTTTTTATAAGTGTCTAAACCAATGTCTTGGATTGATATTAGGAATGGAGCATTAAGGCCAAACCGGACTTCAGGTTAACTCATTGATATACATATACAATGCTGACTAGCACACAGGAAAAATTAGGCTTATTGCAATTTAATAGCTCACATTGCATTAAAGTGTGATTTGAATCTTGTTTTTGAGCGTTTTAAGTGTAAAATCCGCGCTAAAGAAAGTTGATTATGTGCGGAGATAAGCATGAATTACGAACTAGGCCACGCATACCTTGGTCAAATGGCAGCAAAAAACATGATGCACGAAGCATTGTACGGCACTTCAAAGCCAAAGAAACCATCGTTCTTTAAGCGAATGATGAAGAAAATGGCTAAATAAGCATTTTCAAAAACGGAATTTTAAAAGGCCTTAAACTCGATGAAGTTTAAGGCCTTTTTCGTTTTAGCGATTGGTGAAAGTTATCGCTTTATTTTGTTGTGGATGGACACAAAAAACATTAATTAAGCTTCTGACTAATGGCTTTTAATGAACTCAGCCAGTAGATTGATTGGATAAGTCGACCACATTATTAGGGATGCTATCTAAGCCATTCTCTTTCATCCACGCTTCTAAGTTATCGGCACCACCGATGTACTTACCATCAAGCCAGATCTGCGGCACGGTGACCGGTGTTTTCTCACCAATGTGTGCTTTTACCTCTGGAATCATACGGTACAAAGCGGCGCTATCTTTTACGACATCGTGGTATTGGTATTCAACACCCGCTTCATCCAACATTTTCTTTGCTTTAACACAGAATGGGCAGGTCGCCTTACCATAAACGATGTTGCCTTTTAGGCTGTCTCGTTTGGTCCACTCTTTGATCACGGATTGGACTAACACACCGCGATTAAGCGCTTCACCTTGGCTGACAACCTTGCCTTCAACAACAAGGATTGGAGCGTGCCAAGAGCCTAGTTTTAGCGGCTCCCACCAGTGAGACAACCAATCTTTCACTTCCAATTCGACATCGACATCGGCCAATTCATTCTCAAAAGTATCCTTCAGAATGTCTTTGGTAAGGGTACATTCCCCACATGGGATATTAACTTTAAATGGACCCCAGCTGCCCGCCCAACGGTATAGTGTAATCTTGACTGGTTTCTTCATGGTTACGGCCTCGTTTGAATTCTCTTATCCATATAGAACGGACAGTCGAACTATTTATTTCACCAACCTTAAACTTTCTTCACTTTCGAAGGTTTTTTGGTTTCCCAGTGCGTTATAAATGCAACTGACGCAATAATAATAGCAGCCCCTAGCCATAAACGACCCGGTGGAACCCAACTAAACACAATCCAACCTGCTAAAACATTTAGCGGTAATTTTGCGTGGTCAAAAGGTTGCACAAACGAAGCATCAGCGACTGAGTAGGCTTTTACAATCGCCCATTGAGCGAGTGCCGTCATAACACCGATAACAATCAAGATAGCCCAAATTGTACCGCCGCTTGGCGTCTGCCAATCTGGCGCAGCAAGCAGGATGTTAAATGGTGTGATTAATAGCAGCAGGTACACCACCATGGTTGAAGGACTGTCTTGCGAAGAGAGCTTTTTCACCATGAGTGAGTAGCATGCCCAGAAGAAAGCGGCACCGACTGGTAATAACGTTGCCCAGTTAAAATCTTCAGCCCACGGCTCTAGAATGACCATCGCACCAACGAAGCCGGCTAAGGTTGCGCCCCAGCGAGCAACCCCAACTTTCTCTTTTAAGAAAAGCCCTGAACCTATGGTTGCAAACAATGGCGACGTCATGAGAAGGGCAATGCCTTGCCAAATTGGTACTGGGTAAGCCAGTGCCCATATCCAAAGTTGAATACCAATAACAGACAAGAAGACACGGAATACGTGCAATTTGAGGTTGTTGGTTTTTAGCGCGCGACGAATGCCCAGCGTTTTCAGATAAGGAAGAATAGCGAACAACGCGATGGCGTATTGAATAACGGCAACGGTGGTAGAAGTAAGTCCGAAATGAATGCTAGCAATTTGAGTTAGGCTATTAATAACGGCAAAGGCTAGGCCTGCGGTTAGCATCCAGCTAGCGCCTTGGATCGGATGGTGTTGTGACATGATGCTTCTAATTATTTGATGTGGTTCACCTATGATACGGATTTAGCACCACTTAACCAGAAAAAGCATTGATGAAGTCAGTCAGAATATTTGAATATGAAAAAAGGTTGAGCCATTGCCCAACCTTTTTAGTCTGTATCTAAAGTCGATTTAGATTAGAAGTCGTAGCGTACACCTAAACGAAGAGAGTCTTCGCTTTTTCCTTCTAAGCCAGTAGAAATATCTACTTCATCGTCTAGATTATTTAGTTGGTAAGCGATGTATGTACGGATAGACTTGTTGAATTTATAAGTACCAGTCAACTCAAAGAAGTCAGCAGTTGATCAAATATAAAAC
>NZ_JBFRRH010000174.1:0-18888 GCF_041472995.1 Vibrio sp. 10N.261.46.A3
TGCGATTTAAATCAAGAGTATCTACAGTTACGTTCTGAGCAGTATCTTTTTCCTGCTTCTGGTAAAGAGCAGCCAGTTCAAATTGGTCTGTTAGCTTGTACTTAGCAGCAACTTCCACACCAGAGAACTCAGTGTTTGCTTTGTCATCTAGGTCACCCATTGTGTAGGTTGCACCTAGGTATAAAGCATCCAATTTGTAATTAATACCGGCGATTACAGCCGTTGCTGAACCATTAGTTGTACCGTTGTCGTTACCTGAGTAACCAAGGCCGAAGCCTAAGCCCATAGGTAGTGTGTAAATACCAGAGATACCGTAACCGTCAGTATCTTTGTCTTCACCAGCAATCAAACTTGCTTTTAGAGAAAGTGCGTCTGCGTCGTAAGCGTATACAAACGTGTTATTGATTTGCTCGTTACCTGCATTGATGAACGCTTTTTGGTCACCAGAGTATATAGTAACATCCGACATTTCTGAGATTTGAGCTGCTGCTGTATCTTGACGACCTACCGAAACAGCACCAAAGTTACCTTCAAAGCCAGCGTACATGTAACGCTGATTAAAGCTATCAGTTTCATCGTTGTCAGCCGAAGAAGTTACGCCTTGTTCTGCTTCGTAGAAACCGAAACCAGATAGGTCGCTAGTGATTTCTGTAGTACCGCCTACATTTAAACGCACACGGCTTTTATTTTTCATTGTTCCGTCGATTTCTTTACCGCCTGAACCAATGAAATCACCACGGAATTCCGCACGACCACCAATCTTAAGCTCAGTACCATCAGAGCTGTAAACTGTTGCTGCTAGAGATGAGCCTGAAACTAGTGCCGCTACCACTGCAGAAGCTAGAACTGCCTTTTTCATAATCACTTACCTTGTATTTTAAAATCCGTGAGCAATGTGCTCTCCGTTTCGATATGAAGCTAATTTAGAGCAGATAAATTAAGCTTTCATTTCCATAAAATTACATTTTCGTGAATGGGGAACTTTTTAAGTGTTGATTTTATTGCACTTTTATTTCATGCGACTGAGTATTCTGTGAATAGATATACAAGTCGCGTGTATTTCAAAGGTCACATTGACAAGTTTTACCTCGGAATCACTGATGTCGATGGTGATGAATTTTGGTAGCGCTTGAGGGCTTGTTAATCTGATTAACTGCTTGTACTGGTTAGGATATCCTCTATGATGCAAAAACTTAGAAGAGAATAGATTCTGCTCAACAAGATGGAGACGTTGGATGAAAACAGAGTACTTAGGCGATGTTTTACAAGGTAGGCAGGTTATTGGCTCCTTGAATGTTGAAGACCTACCCGTTGGAGAGCACCAGTTTTGGTTTCAAGTCACCAGTGATGGGTTAGGGCAACCCAAAAACATGCCGGTTTCTGTTTTCAAAGGCAGTCAAGAAGGTCCTAAGTTGATGATCACCGCCGGTATTCACGGTGATGAGCTAAACGGAGTGTTGGCTGCACAGCAAATTATCAGGGACTTAGTCGGTAAAAAGCTCAAAGGTACGGTAACGATTGTGCCTACTGTGAATTTGTCTGGCTTGCTGAACCATAGCCGTGATTTCATCTCTTCGGATCCGGGTTCTTGCCCTGCTAATCTTAATCGACTCTTTCCGGGTGATGCTAATGGCTTGGCAGCGGAGCGCTTTGTTGCGTCTTTGTGGGAGCGTTTGCTTAAGCATAATGCCACCTTAGCCGTTGATCTCCACACTCAAACTCGTGGCGCAGTCTACCCACTTTATGTGTTTGCTGATTACCGCATAGAACAATGTTTGGAGATGGCGAGGCTGATGCAGCCCGATTGTGTTCTGAACGACCCTGGCGACCCAGGTATTTTAGAAACAGTTTGGAATCGAAGTGGAATTCCGAGCATCACTGTGGAAGTTGGGATGGGGAAATTCACTCAGCCTGACATGATTCAACGAGCGGTAGACGGTGTTTTTAACATGCTGTCTTATTATGAAATGTTCGAGGTTGAAATAAATCATCCCGAGAAAATGCAGCTGCCGAGCATGGATTGGATAGAGGGTAATGATGTGGTTTCTATCCGCGCTGATATTGGTGGTTTCGTATTGCCGCAGGTTGAGCTTCTGCAGAGCGTAGAACAGGATGATTTATTGGCTATTCAATATGACGCTTTTGGTAATGAGTGTCGCCGTTATCACGCGCCGTCTGCCGGATGTGTCCTTAGCTACAACGTGGATGCGTTAAGGGAGCCGGGTGCGCTTGTTTGTCGCTTGCTAAGTTAAGGCTCAGCCGGTTGGACGTTTCCGTGTTAATGCACTGTATTGCTATCTAAAACACGTAAAAAAAAGACCGAGCTAGGCTCGGTCAAAGGACAGTTGTCTAGAGTAAGCACGTCTTGGACTCATCGAGAGAACTGCTTTTAGAGTAGCGAGGCTAGATTAAGAATCCATTGCAAGATAGTGACACTTCGACTGTTTTTCTGTTTCAAAAATAATATTGAAAACATTATCTTAAGCTCATAAAAAAGCCGACTGCGAGTTACGCGAGTCGGCTTTTTATTCACTTCTCTTTCGAATTTTATCTCTAACTACACTCGATTAAAAAGCGTCATCCACGATCTCTTTTAATCGGTCGTAAGGCACGTATCCCGGTAAGACCTGCCCGTTCATCATTAATGTTGGTGTGCCAGTTAAACCTAATGAGCTAAAGGTTTGGTGGTTGGTCATTAGCGTGTTGCTTTGTTCTGTGGTGGTGTCTAGTTGTGCTTCTGTTCCCGTCTTCTTGGCTACAGCTTGCAGTGACGATTTTGTGTGGCTACCGCTTTTCGCCATTAATAGTCGGTCTACTTCTGGGAACGCTTCTGGATTATCTTTCCATACTTTCATCGCGTATAACGCTGCGTTGGTGTTTAGACCCGAAACTTGTTGCTGCTTAAATGATAGGTAGACATTGATGACCTTAATGTCGCTATTTTCAGAGGTGAGTTGAGTTAACCCTTTTTCTAAGCGCTTACAGAAAGGACAGTTGTAGTCGGTGAAATTAACGATGACCGATTTGCCATCTGGATTGCCAAGGATCGGGTGAGCGTCATTGTTGTACAACCAATCATGGCTTTCCGCTTGGGCTTTCTTCGCTTGCTCTTGACCTGCTACGTACTGCTCTAAACTGGTATGCAATCCAGAGATCGTCGATGGGTTTTCCTTCAGGAATTGATTAATTTCTTCAAGTTGTTGAGTTTGTTCTTTGTTTAATTCTGCGAAGGCATTAGTACTCATTAGTGAGCCTAAAATCAGTGCGCTTATCAGATGCTTTTTCATATTGTCTTTTCTCTAATTCGTGATAATCGTGAGCGCTTATTGGGTTGCGCTCACATTAATATTGTTTGTTAAACTGGCTGAGTCGGTTTATTCACTTAGCTTTGCTCTGTTTTGCTCTGTTTTGCTTTGTGAGCTAGTTAGGCAAAGTAGGTTCTTAACCACAGCCCAATAGGAGAAGTAACGCCTGTTGCGATACTGCTAATCTTTCCGTCTTTGATGATGACGATGCTTGGAGTGACATTAACGCCCCAACTTCTGCTGATTGATCCAGAAAGATCATTGATAACAGGGAAGTCATACTCTTTTGCATCTAAGTAGCGCTGGACACGTTCGTCTGGACCAGACGATAGAGCGACCGAAACCACCTGATGGGAATCGCTGAAGCTATTGACGGTTGGGCTTACAAATTTGCAGGCACCACACCAAGTCGCCCAAAAATAGACAATGACAGGCTTACCATTTTTACTTAGCTCGATAACATCAATATCTTCGCCTTGGAGCGATTGACCCACAATTGGAATCGCATCGCCCTGAGGCATACTTCTGCTGTGATAAAAGTCCATGGCAAATGAAACCACGCCAACGATCAATATCATTGAAATCAGTTCCTTTCCCCACTTCTTAAGACGACTTGGCTTTTTGGCCTCACCCTTTACAGCGTTGTCTTCAGTCGTGCTAGATTTATCTTCATTGTTGGGAGTCTTCATCGGTTATCTCGCAGCGTCGATGGCTTGAACGACAGTGTCACTGTTGAGAATGACAGGCAGTGGAATACCGCTTTTATAGCTCGGACCGTAGACGATATTAAATGGCACACCAAATCGCCCATTACTTTGTAAGTATTGAGTGACACTTTCACTTGGTGTTGTCCAATCACCTTTCATCAAAACAATGTCTTCTTGCTGTAGGTGGCTGTAGACAGGGTCTTGAAGGATGACGCCGATCTTGTTGGCTTTACAGGTGATACACCAATCAGCAGTCACATCAACAAACACCGTTTTGCCTTCATCAACTAACTGAGGGATTTGCTTCGCATCCAGCTTTTGCCAAGCGAGATCGTCAACAATCGGTGTCGCCCAGTTATCAGCGGTGACACTACCAACGATCAATGCAGCACCAAACACCAAAGTTGTTGTTGCCATGATAGGAATCAGTACCTTGCGACCCAGTTTCATGCCAATCCAAATCAATACTGAAATCACGATAAATAGCGACAGCAGGATAGTTGGGAATTTACCAATGAATGGACTCAGAAGGCTTGTTAGCCAAAGGCTGGTAATGAACATCATTAAGCCAAATACCAGCTTAACTTTGAACATCCACGCCCCAGGCTTTGGAAGCAATTTGGTTAGGCTTGGGAATAGTGCAAAGATCAACCAAGGCGCACTCATACCGATACCAAGCGCGATGAAGATAGCCCATAACTCTTGATAGCTTGCTCCAAGTGCATACGCGACAGCGGTTCCTAGGAATGGCGCGCTACACGGCGTTGCTAGTAGCGTCGCAAACATACCTTGAACAAAGTGGCCTGAATGTGAGTCATCGCCTTTGGTTGCCATCCAAGTGTTTAAACCTGATGGTAGTCTGAATTCGAATAACCCAAGCAAGTTAATTGAGAACAGCAAAGTGATGATCAGCATGAATCCGATGAACCAAACATTTTGGAATTGGATTCCCCAACCAATCGCATTACCACCCATTTTTAGAGCGGTCATACCTAGGGCTAACAGCGCAAATGATGTAATGACACCTGAAGCAGAAGCTAAGAATGAGAGTCGAATATGACGATTAGATGCACCTTGGTTTTGAATGATGCTGTTTAATTTCATTCCTAATACTGGTAACACACATGGCATGATGTTGAGGATCAAACCACCAATTAAAGCAAAGCCAATCATTGCTAGAAAGCCGTTGTTGCTTGTTTGGTAAGCGATCGGTTCTGAGCCAACTTGAGCCGTCATCTCTTCGGCAAAATTAGTGTCTGAAACGGTGACACTAACGGTGCGATCCGTTAAGTCGACTTCACCTATCCAGTTGCTCACATCAAATACGGCCGTCATTGTATTGTCTGTGATGTGGACGCTTGGTTGAGAGAAGAAGTCATCAATCACTTCTTGCCCGTCAATCAACACCATCGGCTTATCCCAGCCATCTTTACTCGTCAGCTGAGTAACCAGTTGCTGCTTGCTCTTGTCCCAAAATAGACCATTGACCGAAGTGCGATTAGCTTCTCTTGGAGATTGGCTCATGCCTTGGTTGAACAAGAACATCGCTTCTTCATCGAGCGCTAAGGTTTGTGGGTCAATCGGCAGTTCGATATCGTAATCGGTTAACACACAGATATTGGTACACGACGGAAAGGTAAACGACGCCCTGAATATTGCAGGCTTCGTGTTGTCTTTCAGGGTTAACGTGACAGGAAAGCTGACATGCTTTTTGTAGCCTAACGTCATGACGTCAAGCTGCTCGTAGTACTTAGGTATCGGCCAGTGCCACTCTACTGACTCAATGTTTGTTGAACCAGACCAGTCCCAGCTTGGCGGAATACCACCTTCGCCTGGGCTGCGCCAATAGGTTTTCCAGTCGCCGTCGAGCACGACATCGAGCACGGCTTGGATCTTAGAGCCGTCATCCGACTGTTCACCCGTCGACATCATTCGCATCTTCACAGGCGGATGCTCAGGCACACTAAGCCAGCCTGTTGTCTGTGCCAAGGCGGTAAATGACGTCATAACCAAAAGGGCAGTGACTAAGGTTTTCGCGCATGTACGCATAGAGAATGCCAATGAATCGACAAACTTAGTTAGTAGTGTGTTGTACACAAATGTATCTCCAAAAAATAAATAAAAGGGTGTAGTAGCCCGGTTATTTACTCTCTAAATATACAGTGCTTTAGATGCAATCTGTGTTTTGTCGGTCGAGTAGAGCGATGATTGTCTCTAGATAATCTCGATATGTGGGGAGGTAAGTTAAATGCAACAGCAATAATAAGTACGAATGGGATCAGCCAGCCGGTTTTTGGGGCGGCAAAGGTCAGCATTTTCGAACTCAGGCTGCATGAACTTGAATTGGGGGACATTAGCATTTTTGACGCTTCTAAGCCGAAAACACTGGCGTATAGAGTGGCCATTTTTTCTGAAGAAGCGATGTCGGTTTGAGGATTACTGGTTTCAGTATGAGTTTGCGCGCCAACTAGGACTGATTGACCATTAGCGGATGCAGATAACGATACTTTCTTTACGGCCAGAGTGCTCGCCAGACAAGTTACGATAACCAGTCCGGTAAGGAAGAGCGCCCAAAGCGAATGCTTTTGTCGGCGGTTCTGTGTGGATAAGAAAAGTAGCGATGTGTTCAGCAAATTAGTCAGTAATCAAATTTGTTAGTCGTTAAAGCGAGCTCGTTGAATTGTGGCTAGCTTAGATAAGTTCTCTTCGCGCCACAAGTCATAAAATGGTTAAAGTGAAACTATGTATAAACGCGGGAAACGGCAGATACACGATAAACGATGCATAAACACCAATTCACGCGAATACGACATTGAGCTGTAGCTAAAGTTCACAACAACTGAAAGTTATCGCTAATTTATTTTGTATCGAGTTGTTTATTCATCACGAGGCGATACAAAAAAGCCCAACAGATCGTCGTTGAACGTGTTGGGCTTTAATCATTGGTGCTATTGGAAAGGCTTAGTGAGTGCGGCGAGGGCCGTTACGTACCAAGTCTTTACCGTTATCAAACACTTCTTTGGTGATCCAGCGAGCAAGCAGAACTTTGTGGCTGCTGTTGAATACAGCAACGAAGTGACGACCATCTGAATTATTGGTTGCCATGCCTACACCTTCAACGCCTTCAAGGCCTAAACCGCCAGCTTCCACTGAAATTAGGAATTGCTCTAGTTCTTCTAGAGACTCAATAATATCAAGTTCGTTGTTCATTTTTATGCTCTCTTGCTGTGAGCCAACATCGTATTTAGGGCGCTTTAGTGCATGTGCTCGAATGAAGATATTGGCTGTTGTTCTTTGTTGGATGCGTACTCTACAGGTCATAAGAGGGGATTGGAACTCTCAAATATTAGAAGCAGGCTGATAATTTGCGAATTTTTAACATAACATACGTTTAAATGCTTGTTATCCATATTCTTTTTACTACTATTTATAGGGTCAATTTAGACAGTAATAGGAATTAATATGATGAAGGTTTGGCGTTGTCTATTGTTAATGTTGGCGTTTGTCGCATTTGGAAGTTATGCGCAGAGCGTTGAGAAAATCGCAGAAGTACAAGATCAGTTAATGCTCGATCTAGCAACATTAGAAACGGCGCATGATGCTGAAAAACCCTTTCTTGAAGATATCTTAAGGCGTAAGAACCAGGGCCTACGCGAAGAGATTTTTTCACAGCTATCGTCAGATAAAAAAGAGGGGCTGGATGTCACTCTTGCTCAGCAGGTTGAACTGCTACAAAAATTGCTGTCGTTGAATGAAACTAAAATCGTTTCAATGAGTAAAGAAAACCGTTCCGCTGAGGGTGACGCTAAAAAACGCCTTGAGTTGCGTATTCAAAAACGAATCGGAATGATGGATGTCTATTATCAGCAGCTTGCTAAGACCCTAAATTGGTCGAAAGAGCGTGGTGTTGATGTTGCTGTTCCTGAAGGTGAACTTAAAACGGCGTTAATTGCTCGTTCTAAATACCTGACTAATGCCATTCTTTACACAGACACACAGCGACAAGATCTCGAAGCGCGTTTGTCTTTTGTGAATGAAGAAGAGAAAGCGACGATTAAAAAGGAGCTTGAGCGTTTCAGCGAGCGTACTAGCGTTATGGTCGCGAGCTTAGAAGAAACCATCACGCTAATGGAACCGTTTGGCGTGGATGTGACTTCGTACAAACGTGTTTTGCTAGCGACGACAGGTGACATTAACGCCGATGTGTTGGATGTTGATGTTGCACTGGAGCTGTTGGATGGTTGGCTTCGTTCGTTCAGTTCATGGGCTTTTGAAAATACCCCTTCTTTTATCGTTAAACTTGCTCTGTTTCTCGGTATTTTGTATGTAACTCGCCTTATTGCTAACGTGGCTCGCAAAACCGTTCGTAAGAGTGTTTCGCACTCTAAAATGGACTTCAGCGTATTGATGCAGGACTTCTTTGTATCCATCGCATCTAAAGCAGTCGTGTTTATTGGTTTGCTTATCGCACTGTCTCAAATAGGGATAGAGCTAGCCCCTCTTCTTACTGGTTTCGGTGTAGCCGGTGTCATCATCGGCTTCGCATTGCAAGATACGCTATCTAATTTTGCATCGGGTTTGATGATCTTGATCTACCGTCCTTATGACGTAGGTGACATGGTTAAAGTGGCAGGCGTGCAAGGCACGGTAAAAGACATGAGCTTAGTGTCAACGACTGTTCAAACCATTGATAACCAACGCTTGGTGATCCCAAACAACAAGATTTGGGGTGACGTGATCAACAACATAACAGCAGAACGTGTAAGACGTGTTGATATGGTTTTCGGTATTGGTTATTCAGATGATATCGATAAAGCGAAAGCGGTATTGAACGACATCATTCTTGCGCACCCTCTAGTGTTGAAAAAACCAGAACATATGATCAAGCTTCATACCTTGAATACCTCTTCAGTTGATTTCGTAGTACGACCTTGGGTTAAGACTGATGACTACTGGGATGTGTACTGGGATGTAACGGAAACCGTGAAGAAACGCTTCGATGAAGAAGGCATCACGATTCCATTCCCTCAACGAGATGTGCATATTTACAATCACGAAGAGAGCTAAGCGAAAGAGCTAGTACGAGAAGCAATTTCGAATAGAGCTATTACGAAAAAACTATTACGAAAAAGCTACGCGTGGCTTCTAGCTAGCATTCTTAATGTGATATCAAATGGACGCTGAACAAGCGTCCATTTTTATTGGCTGCCGCTTATGTTTAGCTTCATTCTTTTATGTCACTCAACCGCCTTAGAATTAAGTTATGATGGGGCAGGCTTAGTTTGGACAGTTGAACGCGAATGGATGATTCCCAGCAAAAAACGAACAGTAGAAATACAACAGTAAGAAAAGCGACGCGAATTGAAAGCGTTATGAATTCTGCGATGTGGCATCTAACCCAGAGAGACATGACGGAAAGCGAGTTGGTTGCGAAGCTCAAATTGAAAACCGACAATCAAGAATGGATCGATGAAACGTTGAATACTTTGAAAGGCTTCGGGTATCTCAAGTCTGACCAAGTGTTTGCAGAACAATTCGTGGAACAAGCTTTCTCTGGTGAATTTGGTTCTCGATACATTGTCGAAAAACTGAAGAAGAAGGGCCTGACGGACTTAGTGATTTCTGATGCAATCCATAAAGTGTCCTTCGAAAAGTCTATCGATGAACAAACCATCTTGATAGACCGAATCAACCATTACTACACAAACTTTACCATGAGCCGTGAAAAGCTGGTTGCGACACTGCAAAAGCGTGGCTTTAACTATCAACAAGTTAAGGTAGCGATTGACCAGCACCCACAAGCGCATCAACTGAAAAGTAATATTCAAATTAAGGCCGAGAAAGCCGATTTGGAAAAAGAGGTGCTCAAGTATGCTCGTAAAGGCAAGGGCCTGACTGCCATACAGCAAGAACTTAGGCAGCGACAAATCGACACCAGTGAACTGTCATCGCTCATCGACCGATTGATTAATGAAGAGCAGCTAGATTTCTATTCTTCTTGTTTAGAACAGTTGCAGAAGAAGTCTTATGATCTCAACGATCATAAAGAACGCTCTAAGGCTTACGCGATGCTAAGTCGAAAGGGGTTCTCTTCTGACGAGATCAAATTTGCTCTGAGTGAAGGTAATGAGTAGCGTGATTGAACTTAAGAAAAGCTGAACTCAAGAAACATCGAACGTTAAGCTATTAACAGCAGAAGGACATCGAACAACTTGTTCTAACGTGTTGTGTGTATGTTCTCTGCAATCCCCAAACCATTTCGTAAGGCGAACTGAATCAGGTCATTGTGGCTGTTTAAGTTCAGCAAACCTAACATGCGGTATTTGTGCGACTCAATGGTCCGTGAGCTTAAGTGAAGCATATCAGCACACTCTTTTGCACTAAATCCTTGAGCAATTAGAGCTAGAACCTTGGTTTGCTTTTTGGTCAGTAGCAATAGCTTCTCACTGTCATCTTCTAACAAGTTTTCATTTTGCTTAAGTGTTCTGGCTAACGTTGAATGTTGCCAATAACAGAGCCAAAGCTCACAGACTAACTTCAAACGCTGGATGTCTTCGAGATTGAAGGTAGTATCGTTGCCGTGAAAGTTAGTAAAAGACAACGCACCCCAGCGTTGGTTAAAGAGCTGCAAAGGAATGATGCAGTGCCATCTTCCCCCTTCTTTATAGAGTTTCTTTAACACATAGTTTTTGCTTGAAACGAGTTCGTTGCTGGTAAAAGCGAGGTAGGTTTCATTGGTTTTTAAAAGCTTGAGGTAATCAAGGTAGTTACCGCCGACTAAGCTTTTTATATTAACAGGAGGAATGTGTGCTTTGGAAACTGAACACGTTTTTCCTTCTTCAAGTAAGACCATTGAATTAGGGTAGAGTGTCAAACGATCAATCCCAAACCAATCGAGTACATCAAAGCTTGCTTCTGACCAAGTTGTTTGAAAGTTTTTTGGATCGCTATTAATGAGAGATGTCGATTGTTTCATTAACAGTTGTTCAAAACTTAGCTTTAAAGCAGACACATTTTTCCTTTATAGATACATTCATTTCATCAATGCACAGAAGATATTCGTTCGAGTCGCTCAGTGCAAGATAAGATTCTTATATACATCAGAGGTTCTAATCTAAAGTTTTTTATAACTCTTGGTTCTATGTGGAGGGGTGATAAGCAGTACATCTACTGCATTAATTGAACGGTGTTTTTTAATAAAATCGGGCATTTCTATAACCGAGTAAACACTGTGATAAGTTTAAGGACGTTACTGTCTATTTCAGTCTTGATGTTGAGCTTTTTCATCCGACAGCACACGCAAATAATTCTCCAATGTTTGTGTACGCTCAGTCACCTATTCATTCAAATGTACTTTCAACACAAGTTCGCAGTCGAAGCGCTGATGATTGAGAACATCCGTAATATGGATAACAGCACGGATATAGGTTTTACACTCGGATTACGTTTTTCAATATAAACGGCACATTAATATATTCTTATTTCATGAAATTCACCAAAGCTATAAAATTTTCAGTAAATTTACGGTATATCAATAACGTGTTTTTTTGAACAATAGCGCCACTCCAAAAGGCCGGACTAACAAGGCCGAATCAATATATATAGGTAGTGGTTATCATGAAAAAGACATTAGTAGCACTTGCGATTGCGAGCATTTCAAGTTCAGCTTTCGCTGTAAGCACAAGCAGCCAAAACAGCCAAAACGAAGACATGTTTGCATTCGATTCAATGCACAAAGATCAATTCTCAGTATCAGGCTCTTTCGGTGTTGGTGGTTACTACGACACTGGCTCTAAAGCGTTCTACGATGACTGGGCTACAGGCCTTACTCTTGCAGTTAACTACCGTAACAACCGTATTGTTGGTTACTTCGAAACTGACTTAATGGTGAACTACACGACAGACAACAACGTATCTGCGAATGACGCAGCAACAGCTGGTTGGACAAACGGTATCGATACTGGTCCAGCAACAGATGTAGATAAAGCATGGTTAGGTTTCGATACTGGTTTCGGTATCGCTTCATTCGGTTGGGAAAACGACACAGCACTAGACAAAGTGGATGGCGCTGGTGACAACACTTACGAGTTTGGCGCTTCTGCTGGTGATGCTTCTGACGGCTTCAATGTTGTTAAATTCCAAGGCGCAACAAACGGTGTCGCTTACGGTATTTCTTACTTTGAAACTGGTGATGATCATAATGATGCGGATAAAGGCATTAACGGTTACATCGGTTTAGAGCAAGAGGTATTCAACCTATACGCTGGTTATGAAGCTCGTGATGACGATGCTGACTTCGAAGTTTACACAGTAACAGGTAACGTAAAGGTTGGTGCTCTTAAACTGGGTATGAACTCTTGGATTGAAGAGAGTGATTCTGCTAAGAACACAGGCTACTACGTTTCAGGTGGTTACACCGTTTCTGAAGACCTAACAATCGCAGCAGGTTACGCGTCTAGCAACAATGAACTTGATGGCCACGCAGATGTAGATGCTTCTTACATCAACATCGCGGCAATGTACCGTATCGCTGACAACGCTGACATGGGTATCGATATCAAGCAAGACATCGATGGTGCGCGCATTGGTACAACTAGCGCACAATACGACGAAGAAACACACGTATTCGCAGCGGCTTACTACTACTTCTAAGAACTTGACCTCTTAAGAACTTCTAAGACATTTGATGGTAATGGTGTAATAGCTTGCCCGGTCGTTACACCATGTTCTCTTCTTTTTGCAGTGTAAGCATCCACAGATTGATATGTGGTTTGTCACTCAAGTGCTACGAGTGAAATTATTATCTGGAGAAATGTAATGATTAAAAGCATTACAGCCAAGGGTGTTATTTATGGAAATGATACCCTGTTTACGTGCAAACCGAATCGTAATGGACTATTTGAATTGGCGCGTAAACATGGAAGAGTCGCAGGTACCCGCCCACAAGATCTCAAGAACAAGGTTTATGCTGAATCTCTTGATGAAGCTTGGAATCTACTCAAAACAGAGAAGTTTTATATTGTTTTGACGGGGCAAGTATTTGGCATTCATCGAAAATCATTGCGAAGTGCTGATTCTGTTGATGTTGAGTTTGAGCTTGATACTGAAACTCGCTCGACATGTGTCACGGAATAAATCCAAACCTGAATACTAAAAGGACGATAAATTATCGTCCTTTTTTCGTTTGAGTTTTGGTTCAACCTTGGTTACAGGTACTCAGAACCCGTTATCGACCGTATTGTCCAACAATGAATTTCTCAAACTCATTACACATCTGATGATTTGATTTGTCATTATTCGTCAACTCGGTAGCCCCATCAACGATCGATATCTTCGCATTCAAATCCGCGACTGGTGCACGTTCTCTTGTCGACAGTTGTTTGATTTTTTGCTCCTCAATCGCCCAAGCTTCCTCTGGCGATAAGTTACACTCGTCAGCGAGGTATTTGGCATTAAAACCTTCCCCAGTCAGGCTTTCGATTGTCCCATTATGATTCACGCTATTGCCTTGGTGCCAATAGTGCTTAGCTAACAAAGGGCCTATCTCTGGGTTATCCGTTAGGTAGCCAAACTTATCGGTGAAATACGCACGAGTTTGATACACCGCCATATGAGCCAGCAGGTAGCCTTGATACGCGCAAGAGGCTTCATCCGACAATAGATGCGGGATCGCCATTAATGGGCGAGGGCTACAAGCTAATCCAAGAATCGTTTTCTCACTGCTACGAGCAAGAGCAGTGATCTTTTCAGGTGTCAGATCTTCATCCGCCAATTCGTAAAGTGCTCGCTCGAAATACGGAACCACTAAAATGCTGCGCTCTTGATAAGCTCTGAAGGGTTGTTTGTTATCGATGATTGCTTTTATTAACTCGTCAGGTACTGCTTGGCCATCTGCATTAAGCGCGTATTGTTTGAGCCAATCGGCGTCATTCAACAAGCTGTCACAGAACATGGATTGCGTTTCGGCATAAGCCATTGAGGTTGGTGCAAACTCTTGAGAGAAACAAGGCGCGTTCATCTTAACGTTGGCGAAATGCGCTGCGTGGCCGCCCTCGTGAAATAGCGTGTTGATACCATCATAACCGCTGCCAACTTGGTCGGGCTTGGCGTTGCTCGTGAAGTTAACTTGAGCCGCTACCCATGTGT
Source organism: Vibrio sp. 10N.261.46.A3 (assembly GCF_041472995.1). NCBI lineage: Bacteria > Pseudomonadati > Pseudomonadota > Gammaproteobacteria > Vibrionales > Vibrionaceae > Vibrio > Vibrio sp. 10N.261.46.A3. The sequence continues at coordinate 14,159 of NZ_JBFRRH010000174.1, forward strand.
CTTGATCGTAGAAAGATGGGATAGGGCCATGGCAGAAACCATTAGGGTACTTACCTTTACGATCAAGCAGATCCAATTTTAATGTCGCTTGAGAGTATTCGATGTTGAGGCGACCAAAAGATTCAATCCAGCGTCGAAGTGACTTTGAGAATGGAACATAAGGATCAAGATCATTCATAACGTCACCTGCAAAAGAGTAGGTAAAGTTATGGGCTTGAAGTGCATTCTCGCCTTTCTGCTCTGCCAAATTGGCTAGACTTTGCTGATGGCTATCGCGTGTACGTGCTTCGAAGTCATCCAGAATCGTAAACAGTTGCTCTGTCGTCATCTGTTCGGTTTTAACCACCGAGTAATCAAAGAAGGTTTTAAACCCCAGTGATTGAGCAAATTGGTTACGTTTTTTGATCAGCTCAATAAAGCCGTTAGTCAGCAGCCATTGCTCTAAATCTAATAGTGCTTGATGTGCAGAAAGCCTAACTTGTTCATTACCATTACTTCTAACGGCTGAACCTAAAACGGGCAGTGACCCTTCTGTTTCATCGCCTGTTTCATTTACGTAAGTCATCACATGATTCTGTTTTTTCTCAAACAGTTCAGCCTCAAATTTTATGAGGTGGGCTTTAAGCTTCTGTGACTGCTCAGACTCAATAGCGTGAGATCTAAAGGTCGCTAACCAACCATTCAAGCCTGTTAGCGTACTCTCTTTTTCTAGGGGATCTTGAATTTCATCGATAGCAACAAGTTGCGTTTCGATAGCAGCAATCTGTTCGGCAGAGCTTAGAAATTCCGTCCACTGAGTTTGCGCGAGTGTCGAACCATCGTGGTCGTCACTGATACCCATATATGTATCCCAAAAGAAGTCTTCTTTCGCTTTATGAGTCGCAAGATACTTTTGATTCAATTGGTTGAGATAGTTCGTTGCTGTCATGACATTCCTTGAAATTTAACCAGTAATTTCAACATTATGACACATTCATTGAATGTATTTTGTGACGTTAACTATGACGGCATAGAAGTTACCTTTTTCATCAAGGCGTTTTGAACCAATACGGCTTCATCAGTTTACCGCCAGAAGCGATTCAACGTAACAAAGTGAGATTGTCTCTTGAAGAGCCAGCGATTGAAGGTGGCTATAAGTAATGGGTACGATATGTTGTAACCGTTGTGGGAGAGTGATATCCTCTCTTTCGTAATGGTTCTCAACGTGACGGATTACGTTATTCGGTGATGAATTTATCTAACGGGCATGTATGCCCGTTTTTTTTCGCCTAAAATTTGCGACTCGAGCGGTTGTTTGTCGATTGGTCACGTATAATGGACACTTCATATAGCGCTAAATAAGCCAAGTCGATGAAAATCTTTCAAGTTCTAATCTTGCCTCTAATGCTGTCCCTCAATGCTATTTCATTTTCAGCGCAAGCAACCGAAAGCTGGTGGCTTAGAACAGTATTTAACAGCAGCCCAAGTCTGCCGAATTCTCAAAACTATATTAACGATATCGACTTGATGGATTGTGGTGAGATCGAAGATACGCTGTTGTGCAGTGACTTAACCCAATATTATGATCTGGATGTTTATGTTGAACTGGAGTTGGGTGACTCAAGCGTTGAAACAGTTCGCTTAAACCTGCCATATTCGCACCTAAGTTACACAAAGCTTCAGGCTTACCTTCGCCAAGATGGCTTTGCTCTCAGTTCAATTCGTATTGGTGAAGATGAATTCGATGTTACTGCTCAACTCGAACAAGCTCGAAATGAAGGTGTTGGTTTCGATAAGGTGGATAAACAACTGGTCGAATTCATCAACGCGCCTCACGGTTCAGCAGAGCAACTGAGTGTATGGAATGTGCCTAGCTTATCTTCTTCTAGATCTGCTTCTCCTTGGATCCAGTTACAGAGTGATGGTGCCAACTTAACGGTTGAACTTAATCGTTTTTAATTGCTCAAATTTATAGATAGTTTCGTTATTTATTAGGCTAAACAAGCCTTTCAGGAGAACGGCTCACGGGTAGACAGCAAGTTATAATTTATTTAAGTGTTCGTTTTTCTGCGGCTCTCACATTTTTAATAAGCGTTTACCTTTGCCATTTGTTATACGTTGAGCCTTCGGTAAAACGAGCTTAGGATACGTTCAGTATTGATAAAGGAGACAACCCATGGTTGCAAGAGTAACGATAGCGCCACAAGGCCCAGAACTTTCTGAGTTGGTGCAAGGATACTGGCGTACAGCAGAGTGGGGCATGACCCCGCAACAACGCCTGACTTTCCTGAAGCAACATATTGATCTTGGCATCACAACTGTTGATCACGCGGATATTTACGGTAACTACCAATGTGAAAAGTTGTTTGGTGAGGCGTTAGCGCTTGAACCAAGCCTTCGTGATGATATTCAAATCGTCACCAAGTGCGATATCAACCTATGTGGTGACCACACTCCAGATCGTAAGATCAATCACTATGACACCAGCGCGCAGCATATTTACCAATCAGTAAATAACTCATTAGAGCGCTTAGGTGTTAACGATATCGATGTATTGTTGATTCACCGCCCAGATGTGTTAATGGATGCTGATGAAGTAGCAGAAGCGTTCGCAGAGCTACACAAAGTAGGTAAAGTTAAGCACTTCGGTGTTTCTAACTTTTCACCGCGTCAGTTCGAATTGCTTCAATCTCGACTCGGTAAGCCGTTAGTGACCAACCAAGTTGAAATCAACCCATTGAACTTTGAAGTGGCTCATGATGGTACGCTAGATCAACTGCAGATGAACCGCATTCGCCCGATGGCATGGTCTTGTCTCGGTGGTGGTAGCATCTTTAGTGGCGATTCAGCGCAAGCAATTCGCGTTCGTGATGAACTAGAGGCGATTCGTCAAGAAGTGGGTGCAGACAGCATTGATCAAGTGATTTACGCTTGGGTTCGTCGTTTACCATCGAATCCAATTGCAATTATTGGTTCAGGTAAGATTGAGCGTGTGAAGACTGCGGTTGATGCACTGAAAATCGAGCTGACGCGCGAACAGTGGTATCGCGTATGGGTGGCATCTAAAGGTCACGGTGTGCCATAGAAAGCAATTCGTTTAGAAATCAAAGCCAGCTAAGTAAGCTGGCTTTTTTGTGTTCGCCTAACATGTTTCTTCAAAACTGTGATTAAGGTGGAATAATTTTCAAAAACACTCATAATGCACTCTGTTTTTCACCAGTTGGATATTTCCATTGAGCACTTCAAAATTCTCTTCAATCGCCCTTAAACCAGAGCTTCTAAATACGTTAGATTCTCTTGGTTATACTGAAATGACGCCGATCCAAGCGTTAAGTCTTCCTACTATCCTAAATGGCAAGGACGTTATCGGTCAGGGTAAAACGGGTTCAGGTAAAACAGCTGCTTTCGGTTTAGGCGTGCTGCAGAACCTACGCGTTAAGCGTTTCCGTGTTCAGTCTTTAGTGTTATGTCCGACTCGTGAGCTTGCAGACCAAGTAGCAAAAGAGATTCGTACTCTTGCTCGTGGTATTCACAACATTAAAGTGCTGACACTATGTGGCGGTATGCCAATGGGCCCACAGATTGGTTCACTAGAGCATGGCGCACACATTCTTGTGGGCACACCTGGTCGTATTTTGGATCACCTAGAGAAAGGTCGTATTGATCTGTCTGAGCTCAACACACTTGTGTTAGATGAAGCTGACCGCATGCTAGAAATGGGCTTCCAAGACGCTTTGGATGCAGTGATTGAAGCGGCGCCAAAAGAACGCCAAACTCTACTATTCAGCGCGACTTTCCCTAAACAGATCAAATCTGTTGCAGACCGCATCATGCGTAACCCAGAAATGGTGAAGGTTGAATCAACACACGATCACTCAAGCATCCAACAACACTTCTACAAGTTAGAAGGTTCTGAAGCTCGTGATGACGCTCTAGAGTTGCTGTTACTTCATCACCAACCAGAATCTGCGGTTGTGTTCTGTAACACTAAGAAAGAAGTGCAGAACGTAAACGACGAGCTAAGCCACCGCGGTTTCAGTGTTATCGAACTTCATGGCGACATGGAACAGCGTGAACGTGACCAAGCTTTGGTTCAGTTCTCAAACAAAACCATCTCGATTCTAGTGGCGACAGACGTTGCGGCTCGTGGTCTTGATGTTGATAACCTAGATGCTGTCTTCAACTTTGAATTGTCTCGCGACCCTGAAGTTCACGTACACCGCATTGGTCGTACTGGTCGTGCAGGAAGCAAAGGCGTAGCGATCAGCTTCTTTAGCGAAAAAGAGATGTACCGTGTTGCTCAAATCGATGAGTACATGGACATGCCAATCGAGCCATCTGAACTGCCAGCAAAACCAATTGCTAAGCCGTACTACTCAAACATGGTTACCATCCAAATTGATGGCGGTAAGAAAGCTAAGCTTCGTGCTGGTGATATTCTTGGCGCACTGACGGGCCAAGGCGGCATTGATGGTAAATCAGTAGGTAAGATCAATCTGTTTGCAATGCGTGCTTACGTAGCGGTAGAAAGATCTGTGGCTAAGAAAGCACTGAACAAAATCGAATCAGGTAAAATGAAGGGTCGTCAATTCCGCGCCCGAATCCTGAAGTAATTCGAGACTGAATCCCTTTGCTGCGATATGTCTAATTAATGACATTGCTAATTAATGGCATTGCAGTAAAGGGTGTTCCACAAAATGCCAATCAAGTTTCTTCTCTTAGGTTTATCGACCTATACCCGTGATCATTGA
>NZ_JBFRRH010000175.1:0-1056 GCF_041472995.1 Vibrio sp. 10N.261.46.A3
CCTCAATGACATACAGGTAATAGTGTTGGCCTCGAACCTTTGAAGGTAAATAAGTGATGTCCCACGTATAGACTTGGTTCGAGTCCGTCGCTGTGTAACTGGTTGGCTTCGCTTGCTTCTGTCTGCTCCGCTGACGACCTCGTTTGTGATGCTGCCCCTGTGTACTCAGCACTCGGTAGTAGCTCGACTCAGAGGCGATATACTCCCCCCTATCAAGCAGTGTCGGGACGATTTGAGTTGGAGGTAAGCTTGCGAACTCAGAGTGGTTACACACCTCGATAATCGCATCACGCTCTTCCTGAGACAGCTTGTTAGCAGGCTCAGGTCTGAGGCATGTTGGCCTTTTATCAGCTTGAATTTCACCTTGCTGATACCAGCGACGATACGTTCTCAAGTCAATTTGAACTTCATGGCACGCTGGCTCTAAACGACACCCGCCTTGCTTCGCTTCAAGGATAAGAGTCACTATGGTCTGCCTTTCATCGGTTGAGGTTAGTCGTCCTCTGGCTCTTCCCCGTAAAAGGCTCTCAGCTTTTTTCTTAGTACCAAGAGAGCGGCCGTTTCAGCGAGTGCTTTTTCTTTGAGTCGTAAATCTTTCTTCAACTCTTTGATTTCAAGTTTGTCAGCTTTAGCCTGCTTCTTTGCTTCAGCTTCCTGCTCTTTACTCGACTTAAACCCTTGCATACATTCGCTGCGCCAGCTTTGGATTTGCTCTGGAAAAAGACCTTTTTCACGACAATATTGGCTGAGTTCACTTTCTGTCATTGAGTAGGTTTCAGCGACAATGGCAAGTTTAGTTTGAGCTGACCACTGCTCTGATGAAGTGTTGCTATTTGGCACAGCGGCTCCTGAACGTCTGAGTTGCTGGCGCCAATGATACAGGGTTGCAGTGCTAATTCCTTCCTCTTCCGACACTTCTTTCACTGACATCGAATAGGGAGGCAACAGCTTCTTTAATATAGCTTCTTTTCTTTCTACTGAGATACGAGACACAATTACTCTTTATCGCCCAAACTGGTTAAATTTTAACAGTGACAACTACCCTGCCAGATAGGG
>NZ_JBFRRH010000176.1:0-600 GCF_041472995.1 Vibrio sp. 10N.261.46.A3
TCAAGTTGATTCGGTATAGGCGAACTTGGTCCCGCACCCAGTAAATAGAAAACAGATCACTAAAACTAACCACCGGCACTTTCTCATTCTACCCTCTCACGACATTCAACAAAGCCACAAACCGATTAACTCATCCCTTTAAGGTTAGCCCAGTTCTTATAACGCTAATTCCAACTCTTATAAAAGTAGCCTTAATAAACAGTGGTCGTAAAAACTTTGAGATAAATTGAGACCCAAACTTGCTAATCTAGCTATTTAGGCAAATGATTAAACTAAAAATAATTAATGGCAGTGATGTAACTTAATTTTATTACTCATTTGACGTGATACGAGCCCTATAAATGAGCTGGGTTGACGTATTTCAAATGATTGATATTTGGGAGGGAAGCTATGGCCGCTATTCCTGATCATCCAAGCGATTTAGAATATGAGCTTTGTTATTTTGACGATGGTTCAATAACCACAATCACGATATTGGTTCACAATCGACAGGAAGCGATGACTTGGTATCTTAGCGAAGGAAAACATATCAACGATCTTTATTCGATAAGACCCGATGAATAATGCTTTGGTATAGAGGACTATACCGAATCAACTTGA
>NZ_JBFRRH010000177.1:0-158 GCF_041472995.1 Vibrio sp. 10N.261.46.A3
TTCAAAGGTAAGGAATTTCATAACTCGCCATACCAAGACCGATTAACCAGTAATTATTCAGCAGGTATTGAAGGGGAATGCCTAGGGACTGCTTCTCTGTATTCGAGTATTTATATCACGACAGCTCCGAGTGAGGCGGCGGTCGTCAGTTTGGGTTA
>NZ_JBFRRH010000177.1:911-1126 GCF_041472995.1 Vibrio sp. 10N.261.46.A3
AGTTTGGGTTATACCGATTACATGGGGTGGCATAAAGGTGTCAGTCCTTTTGATAAACCTGGTGTCAGATTCATTAAAACATATCAGAATCAGGCGTCTTTATGGTGTAATCATTTAAATAGCATTAATTATATGGGGAAATCGAGTTGGGCTCCTTCGACTTGGCAACAACTCATAGATGTTTACAGGCACTTTGGTAAAGCTTACAATGTACT
>NZ_JBFRRH010000177.1:1878-2111 GCF_041472995.1 Vibrio sp. 10N.261.46.A3
ACAATGTACTTGGATGGCCAACATACAGACGATATTGGACTCCTGTGTGGACCTCCCGTCCTTTGCACGGTACTTCATTTAAGGTGATATCCTTAGAGGAAGGAAATGATGAATATCAACCAGGAACTTACGATGGGTTTACTTCATACTCTGTCACAAAATAATGGCAAGAATCATGCTATCAAACTTAGCGTAAAAACGTGATTACCCCGCCCTCCAGATGAAACGCAACA
>NZ_JBFRRH010000178.1:0-887 GCF_041472995.1 Vibrio sp. 10N.261.46.A3
TGAGTCGTTTCTTTCGCGAAGTCGGTATCTTTAATACGGCTCTTAGATGCGTTAACATTCTCGTTAATGTTGTCTAAGTTGCTGATAGCGTGATCGAAACGGTTTTGGAAAGCACCTAGCTCAGCACGGTGGCTGTCTACGTATTTAAGTGCCGCATCGATAACAGCTACAGACTCTTGTGCGCCGCCAACTGATGTTACGTCAATAGTATCAACGGTTACGTCTTTACCAGGTTGCATGCCTAGTTCGCCAGCCAAGCTGCCAGAGAATGCTACTTCGCCTTCAACTTTGTTGTTACCAGTAAACATTTGTAGCTTGCCATCTTCAGTTACAGACGCTTTCACAGAGTCTTGTTGACCGTTGATGTACGTTGCTAGCTCTTCGATGTCGTCACCCGCTTTTGCGCTGATGTCGATTTCTTGTGCTTGACCGAAGTTATCAGTGAACGACATTTTTAGGTCGTTAGAGCCTGCTTGAACGTTCCAGTCTTTGTCTTTCGCGTTCTCAGTTTGGTAGCTCTTACCACCCATCTGAGCATTATCAGAGCGCATGTCTTTCAGTTGAAGCATTACCGCTTCACCGTTATCCGCACCGATTTGGAATGATTTAGTACCGTGAGTACCGTTAAGCAGCTTGTTACCACCAAAAGACGTTGTTTCCGCGATACGGTTTAGTTCATCGTTCAGTGCTGTTACTTCTTCTTGAATCGCTACACGCTCAGATTTTGAGTTTGAGCCGTTTGAAGATTGTAGAGACAAATCACGCATACGTTGCAGGATGTTGGTTGTCTCGTTCATTGCACCTTCAGCAGTCTGTGCAATAGAGATACCGTCGTTCGCGTTACGTACAGCAACATCAAGGCCGCGGCTTTGAACGTTCAAACGGTT
>NZ_JBFRRH010000179.1:0-4082 GCF_041472995.1 Vibrio sp. 10N.261.46.A3
GAAATTCCTTACCTTCAAGTTTTTATCAGACATAAAAAAACCCGCTCGATGAGCGGGTTTTTAAAACTTAAAGAGTACTTAATTCAAAGAATTATAGTACGTCTACAGCGTTAAGGTCAGCAAATGCTTTCTCTAGACGAGCAACCATTGAAGCTTGACCAGCACGTAGCCATACGCGTGGATCGTAGTACTTCTTGTTTGGAGCAGCTTCGCCAGTTGGGTTGCCGATTTGACCTTGTAGGAAATCGAAGTTGTCAGCAGAGTACTGACGGATACCGTCCCAAGTTGCCCACTGTGTATCAGTATCGATGTTCATTTTGATAACACCGTAGCCGATAGACTCTTGGATTTCTGCTTCAGAAGAACCAGAACCACCGTGGAATACGAAGTTTAGAGCGTTAGGTGCGATACCGAACTTCTCTGCACAGTATGCTTGAGAATCACGTAGGATAGTTGGAGTAAGTACAACGTTACCAGCTTGGTAAACACCGTGTACGTTACCGAAAGATGCAGCGATAGTGAAACGTGGGCTAACAGCCATTAGTTTCTCGTAAGCGTATGCTACGTCTTCTGGAGAAGTGTAAAGCTCAGATGCGTCCATATCAGAGTTATCAACGCCGTCTTCTTCACCACCAGTACAACCAAGTTCGATCTCGATTGTCATGTTCATTTTAGCCATGCGCTCTAGGTACTTAGCACATGTTTCGATGTTCTCTTCTAGAGACTCTTCAGAAAGGTCTAGCATGTGAGAAGAGAATAAAGGCTTACCAGTTTGTGCGAAGAACTCTTCACCAGCGTCTAGTAGACCGTCGATCCATGGAAGAAGTTTCTTAGCAGCGTGGTCAGTGTGCAGGATAACTGGAACACCGTAAGCTTCAGCTACAGCGTGTACGTATTTTGCACCAGCTACAGCGCCAAGAACTTGTGCGCCTTGACCTTCAAGTTTAACGCCTTTACCTGCGAAGAATGCAGCGCCGCCGTTAGAGAACTGAACAACTACTGGAGCTTTAACTTTAGCAGCTGCTTCTAGTACTGCGTTTACAGAGTCAGTACCAACAACGTTTACAGCAGGAAGAGCAAATTTGTTTTCTTTTGCTACTTCAAATACTTTCTGTACGTCATCGCCAGAAATCACACCAGGTTTTACAAAATCGAAGATCTTAGACATGGAAATAGTCCTATTTATTCTATCGTTTTAAGATTAAAAAACTTAAGTTTAAAAACTTGCAATCGTTTGCTCACAACTTATGCCATTCTAGCAAAAAAGTGTGATATGCAGCAAACGTTAAAAGGCGAGATTCACATCTCGCCTTTCTAAATCAATTATGCTTTAGCACGCTCTTCAAGCATTGCTACTGCAGGAAGTACTTTACCTTCAACGAATTCAAGGAAAGCGCCACCGCCAGTAGAGATGTAAGAAACGTCAGCTTTGATACCGAACTTGTCGATAGCTGCTAGCGTGTCACCACCACCTGCTACAGAGAAACCTGCAGACTCAGCGATTGCTTTAGAGATACCCGCAGTACCCGCTTCGAAATTCTTGAATTCGAATACGCCTACAGGGCCGTTCCAAAGGATAGTTTTCGCGTTGCCGATGATTTCAGCTAGTGCCGCAGTTGAATCTGGACCAAGGTCGAAGATCATGTCGTCGTCTTGAACTTCAGAAACGTGCTTGATTTCAGCTTCTGCGTTTTCGTCGAATGCTTTAGCACATGCAACGTCAGTTGCTACTGGGATAGCACACTCTTTCATTAGCTTTTGAGCCGTTTCAACTAGGTCAGCTTCGTATAGAGACTTACCTACGTTGTGACCTTCAGCAGCGATGAATGTGTTCGCGATACCACCACCAACAACAAGCTGGTCAGCAATTTTAGAAAGAGATTCTAGAACGGTTAGTTTAGTAGAAACTTTAGAACCACCAACGATAGCCACTAGTGGGCGAGCTGGGTTGTCCATTGCTTTACCAAGCGCTTCAAGCTCAGCAGCTAGAAGAGGGCCAGCACATGCTACAGGAGCGTAAGTACCAACGCCGTGTGTAGAAGCTTGAGCACGGTGAGCTGTACCAAATGCATCCATTACGAAGATGTCACATAGTGCAGCGTATTGCTTAGAAAGTGCTTCTTCGTTCTTCTTCTCGCCTTTGTTAAAGCGAACGTTTTCAAGAACAACAAGTTCACCAGCGTTTAGCTCTAGGCCGTTTACGTAATCTTTAGCTAGTTTAACTTCGCAGTCTAGTGCGTCGTTTAGGTAGTTAACTACAGGAGCTAGAGAGAACTCTTCGTTGTATTCGCCTTCAGTAGGACGACCAAGGTGAGAAGTAACCATTACCTTTGCGCCAGCTTCTAGGCAAAGTTTGATAGTTGGTAGAGATGCAAGGATACGTGCATCTGAAGTTACTTTACCGTCTTTTACTGGTACGTTTAGGTCAGCACGGATAAATACGCGTTTACCTGCAAGTTCCAGGTCAGTCATCTTGATCACAGACATGATTTGTCCTCTCAAATTTAAATAAATATAAAGTTTTGGAAACTCAGCAACCCTGCTAAGCCTATAAATTATTCAACTGGTCATTCTTTCACTACTAATAATATGTGGACTCTTAGTATTTATTTCAAGCTAAAAAATAAATAATCCGCACATTTGCTTCTAGGTCTTACTTCTTGCCTTCAGAAGCTTGCATTGCAAGAACCGTATCCAGCATTCGGTTCGCAAAGCCCCATTCATTATCACACCACACTAGCATTTTAACTAAGTGGCCGTTGCTCACTCGCGTTTGTGAACCATCAACGATTGCGCTATGGGGATCGTGATTAAAGTCGATGGAAACGAGCGGCGCTTCAGTATAGTCAACTATATTGTGTAATGTACACTGGGATGCATTAACAATGGTTTGATTTACGTCATTAACTTTCACATTTGCATTAATTGTGACACTTAAATCCATCGCTGTTACGTTTACCGTCGGCACACGCACAGATATAGCTTCAAATTTGTTGGAAAATTTCGGGAAGATTCTTTCAATACCTTTATGCAACTTGGTATCGACAGGAATGATCGATTGGCTTGCTGCTCGAGTACGACGCAAATCGCTGTGGTACGCATCGATAACTTGTTGATCATTCATTGAAGAGTGAATAGTCGTGATCGTACCGGACTCGATGCCAAAGGCGTCATCAAGAACCTTAATGATAGGGACAATACAGTTGGTGGTGCATGAACCATTGGAAACGATTCGGTGGTCCGCTTCGATGGTATCGTGGTTCACACCAAAGATAATGGTGTTATCGAGGTCATTGGCACCGGGGTGAGAAAACAGTACCTTTTTCGCCCCAGCAGCAATGTGCGCGAGGCCGTCATCTCGGCAACCATAAACACCGGTACAGTCGAGAACAATATCCACCTCAAGGTCACGCCAAGGCAACAGCTCAATATCAGCAAGATGTAAGATACGAATGGTATCAAACTCCCCCTTATCTTCAGCACCAATGCCATGATGGACATAGATGTGCTCTTGATCGTTAGAGATTTTCTTACCGAAGCGGCCGTGACTGGTGTCGTACTGCAATAGGTGAGCCATAGCGTCAGGCTGAGCAAGCTCATTGACCGCTACTACTTTGATTTGTTGGCTTTTGCCACTTTCATAGACAGCGCGCAATACATTACGCCCTATTCGTCCAAATCCATTTATCGCGACTTTTAGCATAGTTCCGTACATCTAACCAAAATTTCGTGCAACAGATGATAACTGAATCCTACCCAAAAGGCATTACTTGAATAACTCAGCTTGTTCATGACAGATTGATCTGCTGCTTATAGAGATGAGTCTAGGAGAAAACAAATCCCAGAGGCAAAAAACCGAGCTCAGCGCTCGGTTTTTTTATTCATTTCATTGTTAGCACTAGGCTAGCAATCAATGATTAAGCAAGAAGCTCTTTCGCTGTGTTTACTACGTTTTCAGTAGTGAAACCGAACATCTTGAATAGTTCGCCTGCTGGTGCAGATTCGCCGAACGTTGTCATACCGATGATCTTGCCACCGAAACCAACGTACTTGTACCAGAAGTCAGCGATGCCAGCTTCTAC
>NZ_JBFRRH010000180.1:0-5423 GCF_041472995.1 Vibrio sp. 10N.261.46.A3
ACCTACCAAGGTGCAACTGACCCAGGCGGAACGCCAATTTTCACATTAGTGCTGACTGATGATGGTGCTTACACGTTTACCTTGCTTGGACCTCTCAATCACGCCACGACACCGAGCAACCTCGATACACTAACAATACCATTTGATGTTGTTGCTGTTGATGGTGATGGTGATGATTCTAACCAATATGTATTGCCAATCGAGGTGCTAGACGATGCACCAGTAATGAGTGCGCCAACCGGTGAAACGGTTGTCGATGAAGACGATCTTACTGGTATTGGTTCAGATCAATCTGAAGATAGCATTATTAATGGGTTATTCACGGTTGATGAAGGCGCCGATGGTGTTGTGAAGTATGAACTGGTTGATGAAGATTTGGTTCTGACGGGCTTAACCTCCGATGGAGAAAGCTTAGAATGGTTACCTGTTTCTGTATCTGGCAGTACGTTTACTTACGTTGCTCAGACAGACACAGGTCAAGTGCCTGTTTTCGAGATTATATTTGATACGTCAAACAACAGCTATCAGTTTGAACTGTTTAAACCTCTCAAGCACCCTGATGGTGCCGATGAAAACAACATCGAACTTGATTTTTCAATCATTGCTGAAGATTTTGACCAAGACCAATCAAACGCAATCGATCTGAAAATCACAGTAACCGATGATGTTCCGTTAGTGACAACTCAGTCTATCACTCGTATTGAAGGTCAGAATTACAATGGTTCTAAAGTCGATATGTTTGCCAATGCGACGGATGTGGGGGCTGATGGCGCGGTACTGAGTCGAATTGAAGGTATCTCAAGTAACGGGGCTGATATTGTTTTTCAACGAGGTAACAATACTGGCTTTAGCGATGGCTTGAATGTTCAAAGTGGACGTCGAACTATCCGTGTTTATGAGCAGACCGATGATGGCAATGGTGGTACTCAGGAAAGGCAGCTGGGTATTTTGCGTATCAACTCAAATGGCGAAATAGAATTTAGAGCTACCAATTATCTCGATCATGATGGTGACTCCATCGACTTCTCGATCAATGTGATTGCGACAGACAGTGATTTAGATACGTCATCTACGCCTTTGAACATCACGATTACGGATGAAGAGTCTTCAGCAATCTCGCTGAAAGTGACTACGTTTGAGGATGCGGGTAGAGACTCTACAATCCCTTACGCAACGGGCGATGCCCCAAGCCTAGAGAATACCCAAGATAATCAAAGTGGGTTACCTGATGCTCCTGCACAAGTTGCGTTACAGGTTAACCTGAAGGACCAAGATAACAACGAGTCCATTGGCCAACTGACGATCCAGAGTGGCAATCACAGAGGGACGTTCTATTACTTTGATGGTGTGGACTATCACAAACTAGTGGCAGAACCAAACGGTGATATCTTGTTTGGTCCACCTCAAATGCAGCAGAGCTTTGCTCCAAGTACGAATCAACCATTAGACACCATCGCGACAATCGACAACTTGTTCTTTGTCCCAGACCAAAATTACGGTTCGAATAACAATGGTGTACGAATTAACTATGAACTCGAGATTGATAATAATGGTTCGCTAGACCACACCGTAAACTCAAACTTTAGAATTGAAATTGAAGCGGTTGCCGACATTGCGACTTGGGATGATGCGAATAGCACTTATCAATATCAAGTGAATGAAGATGAGGACAATGTGACGCTGCAGCTGAACGCAGAGTCTCAAGATAACAGCCGTACTGAAACCATTACCTATGAACTTGAAGCGATTCAGGGTGATGGGAAGTTTGAGCTGTTGGATCAAAATGGCAATCTGTTAACGCCCGTTAATGGTGTTTATATTATTGCAGCTGGCGATATCAATAGCACTGTCGTCAACCCAATCGATAACTTCTCTGGGCAAATTGAGTTCAAAGCAACGGCAATTACGGAAGAGACACGTAACCCATACGATGATTCAGCCAACGGCGGGTTAGACAAAACGACCGCTCGCTCTGTTGAGCAAAATATTATCATTGATGTGACTGCCGACGCGGATCCTGGTTCATTCAGTGTTAACAGGATTCGTATTAACGAAGACAATATTGATGACCCAGATTACCTAGGTCCTCTGGCGAACAAAGATGCCTTCACGTTGGATGAAGTGATCACCATGAATGGCTCGGTGGACACTGATGGCTCCGAAGAGCTGTTTGTTCGCATCAGTAATATAACCGAAGGTGCGGTGCTTTATTTCCTTGGAACTACGACCCCAGTTCCTACAATCACTATTAACGGTATTGATTATCAGGAAGTGGCGTATTCCGACTTAGCCAATGTAGAGATCGTTCCGACTAAACACAGTAATGTCGATTTTACTTTTGATGTAACCGGTGTGGTTAAAGACACCGCGAACCTCTCTAGTGGTGCTCAAGTTGATGAAGAAATCCTAGGGACTAAAACGGTTAACGTTGAAGTTAAAGGTGTCGCAGATATTCCTTACGGCGGTACTAGCGGAACGGCATGGACTGCAATACCTGATACCGATCCTAACCCTGCAAGTGGTGTGCAAACCACGATCCAAGAGAGCCAGAATGGAGACAGCTACGCCGAGCTTGATTTCACCGTGTTGTCGGGAGAGAGAAGACCTGATCCTGCAGCTGTAGATCAAACCCCATTACCTGACGACGGTTCAGAATCCATAACCGTTATCCTCTCGGGTATTCCTGATGGCGTTATTCTGGAAGACGGTGACGGTACCATTATTGACCTTAACTTTGTCGGTTACGAAACTGGTCCGGGTGGTAGCCCTGATCTGTCTAAACCTATCTACGAAGCGAACATCACTGACGCGGGTAAAACCTCAGGAATCCGCATCAGACCCGTCGATTCTTCAACCGAGAACATTCACATTCAGGGTAAAGTGATCGTGACTGAGAATGACGGTCATACGCTTACGTTTGACCAAGAAGTGCGAGTGCTAGTCGAACCTAGAATCGATACCTCGGCGACGTACAGCACAGTCACTAATGGCGATGAAGATACGGCGATCAGTATTGATTGGCACCCAGAGGGTACTGATTATATTGATGATGATGAGCATTTCACTTCTATTGTGATCAGTGCCATTCCGACAGATGTTGAAAGTGTTGTGGTTAATGGCGATGTAACTTGGGTTTACGATGCTTCAGCAGGCACTTTAACCATTACGCCGAAGAGTGGGCAGACGGCAGAAGAGTTTACTCAAATTGCACTGAACAACAATTTTATTCAGATCACACCTGAACAAGATTCGAGCACCGACTTTACGCTTAATACGGTTGTCATGATCGAAGAGCGAGATCATGAGTATGTTGATGCGACTGATCCTGGTCAGGGAATCGCTACCGCGACGATTACAGGTACGATTAAGGTTGTCGTAACGCCAGTCGTTGAACCGCAAGACGTGAGCAACAAGCTTATCGTCGATGATGTGCTGGGAACTGGAGTACTAGCAACCATAGTTGCTGATGCAAACACTGGCGTGCTTAAGTTCACAACCAACAGCGATAATACATCGGTTACGGATGAGTTCGTCATTCGATATCAAGAAACAGATGCTTCGTCCGCTATCGAAGAAGTGGATCAGTTAGTTATTCAATTAACAAATGTGGACGACTCGGCTCTATCAGATGCTGTACTCAATCAACTGCTCGTTATTGGCGCTGCTTATGAAGGCAATGGGCGCTGGGTTGTAACGAATGAAGACATATTTAGCATCAGTGCACCGAACGGCCTTGTTCTTCCTTCAGGAAACAGCGGGGCAGGAGGGTTCAATGATATCAAGATGGACATCTTTAGCACGGTGATAGACCGAGGTGATGGTGTTGAGGTTGAGTCATCTACGGCCGCTCGTAGGGACGGAGAAGTCACCCTGTCATTCCCTGAAGTGGTGGTTGGGAGCACCAAGGTCGCAGCCGATATTGATATTACGCCAAACAGTGTTGTTGATGCGGTTGAGGATACCCAGTTAGATCTGGGGACGGCATTGAATGGTTTAATTACGTTCTCGGGCGAAGACGACTCAACTGATCAAGTGACCATCATTATTGATGACAGTGTGACCATTAATCCAGGAGCGGCGAACGAAGTCACCTTCCCAATTAGTTTATCGGGAAGCAGCGACCTCGACTTTGTTAACGGGAAATATGTATTCCAGACTACCGTTGATCAAGGGGTCTCGACTGACTTCTCTGGACTACTACTTAACTTACCAGCCGACTACTCCGGCGACTTTAGGTTGCCGTTGACGATAGTAACTAAAGACGTATTGTCGGGTGATGAGAAAACTCTAGTGACCGAAGTAGTCATTAAAGTTGCGCCAGATGTTGAAGGTAATCCCGATATTGACGTGACTGTCGTTGGTTCGCTTGACGATTCGTTTAACCCTGTCGATACCGACGGTCAAGCAGGGCAAGATCCGGTGGGCTATGAAGATACCTATATCCAACTGGATTTCAGCTCGACCATTACTGATCAAGTAAGCGGAGATGAAGGTGGTGACGAAAAATTTACCTCTATCACACTGACTTTGAATGACACGAGTGTTGGGGCTTTTTATACCAGCGCAGGTGTATCACTTGGCACATCGGTGACCTTTAATGAAGCTGAAATTAATGCAGGCGCGTTGGATAACGTACTATTCCGACCTGCGTTAAATTACCCAACAGATAATGACGTAAATCAGGTGCAAGTGAATGTCAGCGGGACGATTACCGATACGGCTACTTACGATGATGCAGCTTCGCCAGCTGGCAGCGCGACCGATACCGATACTTTCTCTACCAATGTTAGCTTTGAAGTGGTTCCAGTCGTGGACGATGTGCTCGTAACAGGACCGGGTAGCGATCCTGATGTTATCGAGATTACGGGTACTGAAGACCAGCTCATTTCTTTGTCGGGCACAGGGCCTGTATCGATTGCACTGACTGACCTTGATGGATCAGAACAGTTTGTGTCGATTAAGTTTACAGATGTCCCTGATGGCTTCCAAATGCGTGCAGACGCAACCTCAGCATATACCGTCAAGAACAACGGTAATGGTGAGTGGAGTGTTCAGCTGCCTCAAGCATCAGGGTTGTCGTTCGATCTGAGTGAGATTTCGATTTTACCGCCTAAGGATTTCAGTGGTACGGCTGAATTTGGTGTTGCTGTATTTACGCAAGAGTCCTTATTAGGTGTGCCTACCGCAGCATCAAATCTGCCAAGCTTTAAGCTGCATGTGGTACCTGTGGGTGATGATGTTGATACTAACCCAATAGATTCTGTGACAGGTAACGAAGGACAAAACATTGATATCGAAATCAATGCGACGATTTTGGATAAAGAGCTATCGGCAACGGGCAGCGGCACTTATACCGAGAATGCGCCAGAGACACTTCGAGTAGAAGTTGCAGGCGTTCCTCAAGATGCCTCTATCTATTATCC
>NZ_JBFRRH010000181.1:0-4424 GCF_041472995.1 Vibrio sp. 10N.261.46.A3
AAATGCTCTAGCCGTGACCTGAGTATCTATGGGTTACCGATATTACTTTACCTAACAACGCGTCGTGGTAGTACTTATCTCAGTTTAGTGGTAGATGCTTACTCAAGAAAAATCGTTGGCTTCACATAGGTGATGATATGAAAGCTCGCACGGTCAAATAAGCATTTTTAAACGAATAAAAAATCGGAAAGAATACCGGTCAGCTTGTACATCACTCAGTTCGATGCGTTCAATACTGCTCTGTTGAATACCAAGAGTTACATCGATAATATGATGTATCCAACTCAATGACTGATAGCTATAAAGGTTATCAGAATGCACTGCCAGAGAGGAGCAACGGAGTACTGAAAGTGGAATATCGATTGAATAAGTCTAATGATTTCGATGACGTAAATAAAAGGTCGCCGAATTCAGTAAAATTCTATAATGAACATAGGCCTCACACAACTCTAAAATACAGGCTCAAAACGCCGATAAAGTACATCGAGCGTTTTAGGCAATCAAGAGTGCCCCTCCCTTAGGGGCAAGTCATCATTTACAAAAACGTTTAACACTATCCTAAATTCGAATCACCGCACCTAGGGCAATAAATACGACCGCACAGCCTGCTAACGGTCTGCCAGCAAGCTGTGCTCTATCTTCTTACTCGGCTTCTGCCGCTTCAACAGCTAACAAGTCTGCCATGTCATTACCTTTATCACCGGAGTGAGCTTTAACCTTAAACACTTCAACGTATTTCTTAGAACGCAGTTCGTCGATTTGTTGCCATAGGTGGCGGTTCTTAACTGGCTTCTTGTCTGACTTACGCCACCCCCTCTCTTTCCAGTTATCTAACCAATCGTTGTAGCCCTTTACACAGAAGTCACTGTCTGAGTAGATGACGTCGCCATCCTGCGCATACTCTAAACCTTCGATTAAGGCCATTAACTCTAATTCTGCATTGGTGGTACTGCGTCTAATAGTGATGCTATCTTGATACTCCAGTTCACCCTGTTCGTTAAAGGCTGCGATACCAATTCCACCCTGTGTGCATCCGTGTTGATTGTTTGGTGCTGCGCCATCTACGTAAATTGAAAAACTCATTTTATTTCTCTCTCTAATTGAACAGGGAGCCTTCGAGGGCTCCCTGTTGATGTGGTCAGTGTGCTTTCTGCTACTTGGATTATTCTTGGATCTCTCGTAATCCTAAGCATGATTCCATCCAATCATCAATCTCACCATCAACCCAAGCAACAGCTCTATCTCCAAGATTGACTGATAATGGAAAGTTACCGTTATTCATTTTTCGGTAAATCGCTGAACGACTTAAAGCAGTTTTTTCCATCACTTCTTTTAACTTTAGAAATCTCATTGGGAATGGTCTCCTGTATTTTGTATATACCCATGAGAAGAGTTACCACTGTAAAAAAGTACGTTACCTCATCATTACTGCTTTATGTTCGGTACTCAAAGCACTACAAACTCAGCTTCACCTTCTTCTTACTTTTGCCAATCTGCCTTAAGTAAAAAGTCCCTCAGGGGCGAGAGTGCCCCTTCCCCTATACATCAAAGTTAACCATTACCAATCGAGCTACCTGTATCTGGTCTAAATCAGATACTGGATATATGTTTTAAATAAAAATCGTTTATCTTCGGCTAGTTCCAAAGTTCTTATTTCTACTCCCGTATTCTTTTGTTCTTACTTTTGCAAAGTAGCTAACCCTGTAAAACAACCGTTCTAACTCACTATCAAATTGCTCAGAATCTCGCTTCAGGTAATACGTAGGGTTCTTCGGAAAATTAACTAAAAATGAAGACTCTTCCACATCTATATCAAGAGCTGTTGCCCATGCCTTTTTAATCATGTGAGAGAGGTTACCGCTGCTTTGGTAACTGCCAAGAAAGGCATAGCTATCTTTATTGAAGAACAAAACCATATGGTAGTGTTGATTCAATGCTGTATCTTTTTCTTTCACCCATGCATAACGGACATTGCATTTGTGGACTCGCTTACCGCTTCTTTTTTTTCGCTTGGAGTCAGCTTCTATTTGAGAGATCAGTGATGCAATAAACTCAGAGATCATTAATGAGTTAGAGCCAGCCAAATATGAGCCAATTCTTAAGTCAACTCGCACTGCCGTTGTTCGAGGGTGGTCTTCTAGTGCCTTGTCTATGGTTTCGTACATTCTAGATAGGTAATTAACGATGACTCCTTCATCGCATTGCATTATCCGTAATCCATTAAATCTTCTTTTGTAAGTTATCCCTAGATTACGATTTCGTTTATGTCTCTTGTTCATTGTCTATTCCTCTATGTTGTTTTGACATAGGTATTGGTGACAATGTAATTTTTAATGGTGTTACTAAATATACATACTAGACAAACCGACATCAGAGATTTATGAATCGGCTGAGCCTATGATGTCCCAGAGAACTTTCAATCGCATTATTGCTTACCATTCATAAAAGTACCTCACAAAGCGCAAAAACTGATGATAATGGCAAAACATTCAACTCTGACATAAAATGAATTTTGCATAACTTTTCATTTCTGATATAACTACTCATATGAAATAACGGTAGCCGTTATTTTTTACAGGATGATACATAGAGCTTTACTAAGAGTACTGATTCTTTCTATACGGTTGAAGTTCGAAAAAGATAGATTCTTCCATTAGCTCCTTCACCACGAACGTAAACTTCTGAAGTGTATTTTTTAGAAGAAGTGGCATACAACAAAAGACGGCGACTATATCACCGACACAATTCCGACGTACCACCGACATGTTTCAGTCACAATACATACAAATCCCCGTCGTTAAACCGATCATTTTCTGATAACTTAACTTAATCATTTTAATAATGGCATTTAGATAGACATGAGTTACTCAAGCTTCAAAGCATACTCTAACGACACCGAAAGAAACCTTAGAACTTACATAAGGTATTTGAATAAAAATTCACACAAAGGCAATGTTACGGCAGCCGAAAATTTACATAATCTAGATAAGAAAAAACTCAAGAATATTTTCACAGAAGAAGTTTCTAAAAGGCTAGACATCACGAGTGATGACTTGAAAGAAGGAAGACTCGACTATGACGTTGAGGCTGAACTTGGGCAAATATTAATAGATTTATATGATTTAAAGACCGAGACATCTTATGTAGAAAGCAAGCTGACTTGGGTTACAGAAAGCGAAAATACTAGGGCCGCTTATTTTTTCTTGTCTGTGCTTAAGATGATGGTTAAGAATAACGAACGCTATTTTTCTTATCCTGCTACCTACCTATCGACTTGTGAGAATACCAAGGGAGATACTGATGAAGATGGACCACATCAAGAAAGATCTAGAGATAGCTCTTCAGGTTCTCTAAATCGTATTAGGGATATTCGTAAAAGTAAGCATTTTAGTCTCGTCAGAAACATAGATACGGACTTTGAAGCCTTAAATAGTGTACTTAAAATTTGTCCTAACAAAAGCGACAGTTTTAGGGGGGAGCTAATGGAGTGCCTCGAGAACTATAGTACTCATCTTGATTTTATCGGGGAGCGAGCTTTTACTGAGATAGTTGATTCTATTGAAACAGTTTATGACAGGATGGTTAGAGAACTATCTACAATAAACTGGGATATACTGAAAGAGCAAGATGAAAAGATGGTAGATTGGTTATATTCGATATTAGCCAAAAAACATGAATACATACCGCTTAGCCCAGCAGATGATCTAGAGAAGAAAAAGTCAAGCATTCGAAATATCATTGATATCCTCTATGCAACTAATGAAAAAGAAGACTTCGAAAAAATAACCAAATATATTAGAGATAGTTTTTCCAGAAGGAAAAAATCGCTACCTGTTTATGCTATAGAGTTAGATCAAGAGCGCCTAGATAAGCTAGTCAAACTAGCTGGTGGAAGTAAAGGTGAGGGAAAGATTCAAAAAGCGCTATTCAGATTAATTGATTCGACGACCCAACCCTGTAAATAATTCTATTTGGCTTTTTCTTAAGTATGCTGACTCCCGCACTAGTTCTCAAATATTCGCGGATAGATCAACAAAATTTCGTACAGTGGCCTCCAATTCCTTCATTAGAAACTGAAGGCCAGCGATAGAAAGTAAGCGCGTCATAAACCCCGCATTCTAATCGCCTAGCGCGAAGAATAAGATCAAGTCTCCAACCATGAGGAGATTTGAAATGGGAAAACGACACACTAATCAAGAATGGCAAACGCTCATCGAGCAGTCTGAATCGAGTTCATTGTCAACGCTTGCATTTTGTAAGCTCAATGCACTCAATCCCTCAACGTTTTATGCTAAGCGCCAGCAACTCAAAAAAGCGGATGTCTCTCAAGGCTTTGTACGAGCAGAGGTCGTCGAAAAGACAACGAAATATCAAGCTCAAATAGCCACCGCTAACATGACACTTCCCCTATCTGGCAGGGTAGT
>NZ_JBFRRH010000182.1:0-7582 GCF_041472995.1 Vibrio sp. 10N.261.46.A3
CAATGATCACGGGTATAAATGCTAAAGCTATTTTATTGAGGTTATTTGGTATTTTTCTATTTTTTCCATCAGAAAAACAGACGTAAATTATTATTAAGAAGTTTACAAAAATTAAGGTTGAGTAAGCTAATAAATCTATATTCATAAATATAGAGTATAGGTGTTCGTTACGTATATCAATGTGAATCTTATTTATTGTTTTTATACCATAATAAAAATTGTTTATACTAGTCAAATAAGTTTATGTTATGCGATCATAATAACTATTAATTGGATGTATACTTTAATGTCGGGTAGATTTCATTTCGCAATTTCAATTAGACCGATGGTCGATATACTTTTAGAGGATTACCATGTACTACAAAACTTTAGCAAAATTGGCTGAACTAAAAATGAAGTTCGAAGATGATATTCGCGGTGTTACGGCTGTGGAATATGCAATTATCGCGGTTGTAATGTCGGCTTTAGTACTTGCGGCATTTCAAACTGATGCGCTTAAAAATGCTATCACTGGTGCATTAACTAAAGTGACAGGCAACCTAACTAAAGCTACTACAGGCAAATAATTAGCCACTAAGAATAATATATTAAGGGGCTTTGGCCCCTGTTTTAGGCTTAATATGAACAGAATTATCATTCTCCTTCTTGTTGCTTTATCTATTTTTTCTACATTGATTTATATCAATTCCAACTATATTTCAGATAATGAAGAACCACAGGAAGTACAGCAGAAAGAAGAACCAAAAGTTAGTATTTTAGTCACTCAGAAAGCGATTAAACGCTCTCAACCGTTGGTTCCTAAATTTTATGACAAGAAATTTGTTCATATATCTGACTTAGATGGTTACTACTATACGTTAGAAGATGACCTTATTGTTGAACCTGGTGCTCTATTTAAAGAAGACATCTCTGAAGGTACTTACTTAACACAAGATATGATCTCTAACCCTGGAGATAGAGATTATATGTACCTGTCACTAAATGACGGTGAATTACCTTATTTTTATGAAGTAACCGGTATTGGAGTAGTACAGACCGCAACCCTTACTCCGGGTGATAAAGTGAGCTTCGTTTCCACAACTTCTTCAAAATCAAACCTCGTTGAGAATGGCTATGGTGATATAGGGGATCTCGTTAGTCGAGTGATTATCAGTGGAGCGCGAGTTTTACAGGTAATAAAAGGGAGCACTGAAGATACTGACTCTGAAGATGCCGAAGACAAAAAGTACAGTTTAGTTATTGCATTGAATATGCGCAGCGTTTTGAAGCTAGAAATGGCTCAAAAAATTGGTGACGTGAATATCATTCCATCAGAAATCGAGAATCGCTATTTATCTATCCGCAGTAGTGATCTTTTAGAAACTCAGTTTGGTGTTAGAGAATTACGTGGTAAGGAATAACATGACTTTAAGGAACAAAAATATAGCGTTGCTATTGTGCGGGATTCTTTCATGTCCATTACTCGCATCAGAATTAATGAACTTGGATCAGGGTGCCGCAAAAACCATTAATTTGAAGCGACAAATATCAACGGTATTTGTGGCGAATCAAGAAATAGCAGACTACAAAATCATCGATGACAATAAGGTTGTGGTTTATGGCGTTGGTCAGGGCACTACTTCAGTGATTGTTTATGATCGCGGTGGAAACGAAATCTACAATGCTGAATTGGTCGTTAACCAAAGCTTGCGACTATTGAAGCAAACGTTAATCGCTCGATTCCCTGATGAAAGCGTTGTGGTATCCAATGTCGGTGATCAAGTGGTCTTAGACGGCATAGTTGGTAGCGAAGAGATTAAGCAAAAGATTCATCGATTGGTCGGTGAAATGTTGAAGAAAGAACGTCGACGTAAGACATATGAACTGAAAGATGCTGGCGGGGAGGTTTTAGACGAACTAGAGTACACGACAAAGTACAACTACGACCAAGTCATTAATAACTTGAAAGTTCTCACCACAGAACAGATCAATGTAAAGCTAACGGTTGCGGAAGTCTCAAGTTCTTTTCTGACCGAGTTGGGCGTTACATACAGTGATAGTGGCGAGCCGGGCACTTTTGTTAATAAGCTACTTGATTTTACGGCTCAAGATATCGTTTCGGTTATCTCTGCAAGTGGTGATGACAAAATCGGTCGTGTATTGGCAGAGCCAAACCTATCTGTTATATCGGGTGAGCAGGCCAGCTTTCTTGCGGGTGGTGAGATCCCAATTGCGGTGCGAGACGAAGACGGTATTACTATTTCTTATAAAGAGTACGGCGTCAAATTAGCTATGGTTGCTAAGGTTACTGACACGGAAAATATCCGCTTAACCTTAATCCCTGAAGTCAGTTCTATTGATGAATCAAACAAAACCACAACAGGTTTAATTTCCGTACCCTCTTTGCGCACTCGAAGAGCTCAAACAACAGTTCACTTGAAAGACGGACAAAGCTTCGTCTTGGCAGGATTATTGACATCAGAAGAGCGTGAATCGTTAACCAAGATTCCAATTCTGGGGGACATCCCAATCTTAGGTGCGCTATTTAGCCACACTTCCACAAACCGCTCTAAAACAGAATTGATCATAGTTGCAACCGTCAATCTGGTTGATCCGGTCGAGCAAGAGCAGGTCAAATTGCCAAGCTTTAGACGTACAAGTGATCTTGAACGACTTCTTAGGATAGATCTTTCGGATCTTGATGAACCTGAGCTTGAAAACACGATAAACCAAGGAGGGTTCAACTAATGAGATGGATCGTTTTTACTTTAATCGTTCTTGTTACTACTGCTTGTACCCACGTTGATACTTCAAACTCTAGTGTGATTGAGCAATTAGAGGAGCGTTTTGAATTTGATATGACGAGTGGTGAAGATTCAATGTCTCGCTCTGTAGCTTTTATCCGAGACCTCAATGCTAGAGAGCCGAAAGTGACGTTCTACATTAAATATAAGCCTGATGCTAGTGAGTTTGTCGCTAAGCTACGAGATAGGTTTAAGTCGGAATCTATCGCGAAAGACAGATACAAAGTTGAACTTGCCGATAATGACCAAGAGAAAAATATCTTGATCATAGGTCGATATGTCCGAATTAAAGGCAGTGATTGTGGAGTGATGGTGTTCTCGCAAAGAGAAGAATATCAATTTGGTTGTAGTGTTGAACATAACCGAAACATCAGCTTGGTTAACCCTATTAAGAAGGCGAAATAGTTATGGACTTGGATATCTTGTTTCGTAATTCGTCTTCAAAAATGAAGTCATCAGTTGAGGCTACCGATCTCATTGTTTCAGATGATAGCGCCCTAACTGAATCGATCCATGATTTATACGCAATTGAAGGCTTTCCTAAACCACTTGAAGTGACTGACATAGATTTAGATGGTGTTTGGAATCAGTCAAACATCAAGCTTAACCATGTCGTGCTTGATCTTCGTAGTGCCAAAAATGTTATTGAGCAAGTGTCCGAGATCTCGATTCGTTTAGATGTAAATATATCTTTGCTTGTTCTATGCGACGTCGATTCTATAAAGCTGCGTAATCAAGTACATGCTTTAGGCGCTACTTATGTTTTGTGGGATCTAGAACTTGATGCGTTACTTGCGGCAATTAAAGCGACGCAAGACGGCGAAAGTTCAGTAAAGAAAACACGCGTAGCCAAACGTATATTGGTTTTAGGGACTAAAGGCGGTATTGGTGTTTCTTGCATAAGTTCCGTTTTAGCGCACTCCTTAGCGGAGCAAGCGAATCTCAAGACACTGCTAGTAGATCATGATTCTGGAGCACTAAACAGTGACATTTATATAGGCGTAAAAGGCTTGAAAGCTAAGCACAACAGTATTGATTTAAATCAGATCGATATTGATAGTGCGATAGCCAAAACCTATGTACATGGCGTTAAAGAGAAGCTTGATTATTTGGTTCTAGAGAAGAATGTCGCTTGTCTTTCCGATCATGCGTCTACGCTGTACAACCTCTCAAATCAACTGGTTGATCAATATAACTTTATTATCGATTCTGCGCCGTTGTCCTGCTACGAAGAGATGCACGACCAGGAGTTGTCAGATAAATATCATCGTATCTTTATTGTTTGCGAACCTTCGGTCTCTTCATTGCGTTCATATAACCTATTGAAGAAGAAGATCGGTAAATCTGAACACCAGATTATTTTTAACCTAAATAGGCCAGCGAAAGATTTCATGGTGACTCTTGCAAGTGCGAAAGAAAGGATCAAAGCCAAAGATAGCATTGATTTCATGTACGAGCCGGCACTCGAAAAAATAGTGGTTCAGCAGGGTATTAATGAGTTGCTTAAATCCAAGTCATCGACTGCCGTTCTTAGTATGGTTGCCACGCTAACAGGCAAAAAAATTAAAACTAAATCACGCTTCAGTTTGTTTAGAAAATGAATCAATTAAAAGAAATCTACATCCAGCTTAGGGATGAAATCTTCGATGCGTTAGACGCCGCGACACTTGTTGAAATCAGCAGTCAAGAGCTAGAGGAACAGCTTAAAGATTCGGTTAACATTCTGATCGATAAGAAGCAGTTACAAGTGAGCTCATTGAAACGCGTCGATTTAGTCAAAGCATTACTCGATGAATTAAAAGGCTTAGGGCCACTGCAAGCCTTGGTCGATAACGATGATATATCGGATATCATGATCAATGGACCATCGGATATTTTCATTGAAATCAATGGCAAAGTTGAACAATCACCGATTCAATTTGTTAACGAGAAACAATTGAATACGATTGCTAAGCGAATCGCATCGAATGTAGGTCGTCGTATCGATGAGTCCAAGCCACTTTGTGATGCTCGTTTGATGGATGGCAGTCGTGTAAACATTGTGATACCACCACTTGCAATTGATGGTACGTCAATTTCTATTCGTAAGTTCAAAGAGCAAAAAATTAAGCTTGAGAACCTCGCAGAGTTTGGCGCTATGTCTGTTGAGATGGCTAAGCTTTTGTCCATTGCGAGCCACTGTAAATGCAACATATTGATCTCCGGTGGTACAGGTTCAGGTAAAACAACGCTACTCAATGCGCTGTCTGGATTTATCGGTGAAACGGAACGTATTGTTACTATTGAAGATGCCGCTGAGCTACAGCTTCAAAAGCCTCACATAGTTAGGCTTGAAACACGACAAGCTAGCGTTGAAGGGACGGGAGAAATTACCGCTCGAGACCTTGTGATCAACGCGCTTCGTATGCGTCCTGACCGAATCATTGTTGGTGAGTGTCGTGGTGGAGAAGCTTTTGAGATGCTTCAAGCGATGAACACGGGCCACGACGGGTCGATGTCCACATTACACGCCAATACACCGCGAGATGCGATTGCTCGTACTGAAAGTATGGTGATGATGGCTACCGCTAGTCTGCCCATATCTGCAATACGTAGAACCATTGTTAGCGCAGTTGACCTTATCGTTCAAGTAAAGCGTCTTCATGATGGTAGCCGTAAAGTGATGTACATTTCTGAGATCATTGGTATGGAAGGGGATAGCGTTGTGATGGAGGATATTTTTCGTTACGAAGCTACTTCAAATTTCAAAGATGGGAAAATGGAAGGCGAGTTCCGAACTCCTGGCTTATCCACTCGTTCTGTAATCTATGAACGCGCAAAATTCTTTGGCTTAGAACAAGCGGTAAGGGAGATCTTTACATGACCTTAATACTGATTGCGTCATGGAGTGCTTTGTTACTCTACTTTCTTATCAATCGCTCTCGCCAAGACAAGAAATTGAGTAGTTTGATTGAAATGGAGGCTGAATTTGAAGGGGTAAAAGGGGTTCGGTCAGTTATCGACTCACAACAGTTTGAAGAAAGCTATAAGGCCAAGCTTAGGAAAAGTTACAAGAAGACAATCAAGGTCTTGCAGCCCAACATGTCTTTGAAACTGATTCTATTTGTTAGTGTATCTGCTTCAGCAGTTTATGCCATTAATGAGTTTTTCTTGCGTCAGGATTACCTAGTTTGCCTGATTATTGTTGAGCCTATTTTGTTCTTCGTTTTTTACAATAAGCTAAAGCAACGGCAGATGGACCGATTTAAAACTAACTTTCCAGATGCTTTGAATATCTTGAGTGGAGCGATTTCTTCAGGTCAAAGTATCATTCATGCGTTCGAGTATGTAGGTAAGCAACTGGATAATGAAGTGGGCAAGGAGTTTAAGTTCATGGCTGAGCGTTTGCTCATTGGTGAAGACCCTGATGACGTTCTTGAACGTAGTAGCAATACATTCCCTTACTTAGAGTACTTTTTCTTTGCCTCCACGATAAGAATCAACCTAGCTCGAGGTGGTCAGCTCAAAGATGTGATCAACAAAATTAACCGCCTTATGTTCGATTCTAGAGCGGTTGAGAAAAAGAAAAATGCGCTGACCTCAGAAGCTCGTGCATCTGCCAAAATTATCGCTTGTTTACCCGTGATTTTTTTGATCATTTTGAAGTTTACAAGTCCTGAAAACTACAGCTTCGTGATGTTTGAAGATGCGGGACAACCCATTTTTTATTACGTTCTAGTGAGTGAGTTGTTAGGCTTCTTTTGCATTTGGCTGATTCTGCGAGGTGTAAATTAATGGGATTTGAAACGGTTTTAATTTGGGGTGTGATATTTATTATATCGATGGTTCTAGCAACCTATTGCTTACGTTTTTGGGATAACACGAGAGCAAATATAGAAACTCGTAAAATAATTGGTTCAACACGTGAAGAGAAAAAAAGAACGGATTTGTTCAAGGCTGTTTTGTCTCGGATTAGTTTCAATAAATACGAAACAAAACGAAAGTTAGTCGCGGCAGGCTTTTACAGTGATTTCCTTGCAGATACCTATTATTTATTAAAAATAATTCCTTTTAGTGTTTGCTTAATATTAATCGGTTTTGACTTTTATAACGGAGAAACCGAGGTGATATTCGCTCTGTTATATCTACTCGGGGCTTTATTGGCGTTTATCATTGCACCGGATTCCTATGTGTCAGCTCGCGGTAAAGCCAATATTAAGCATATCAGTTCAAGGTTGCCTTTTTTACTCGACCTTATGAATGTGTGTGTTCATACCGGTATGACAATCGAGTCTAGTTTGGAGTATCTGGCAAAGGAGCTCCACTCGGTAGACAGTAATCTTTCCCATGTTGTCAGAGTCACGGTTGAACGCTCTCGCTTGGTCGGATTGGAAAAGGCATTAGAAGAATTTTACGAGCTTGTACCAACTAGCGAATCTCAAAGTTTTGTTATGACTATGGTGCAGAGCTTACAGTTTGGCTCATCTGTTGGACCTGTATTAGCAACGTTAGCGACTGATATTCGAGAGCTTAATATGATGGACCTAGAGGAACGGATTGGAAAGATGGGGGCAAAAATGTCTATTCCTTTGATTGCTTTTATCATGGTTCCGATTGTTGTTCTCATCGCAGCCCCAGGTATTTTAAGGATGTTAATGTGATAAGAAAATTTGTATTAGCCATTATTGTTCTGGTTTTACTTTCAGGTTGTACAACCGTTGACAGTCAGCTTGATACCAAAGAGCAATTGCTTATTGGATCGGGCGATTCACAAAAGCTCGTTGAGTTTTATAAGTCAAATATACAATCCGACCCTGTAT
>NZ_JBFRRH010000183.1:0-25550 GCF_041472995.1 Vibrio sp. 10N.261.46.A3
TTCAAGTTGATTCGGTATATTACTTTTGTTTATTATGCGCACCAATCTACCCACATAATAGACATCTACTTTTTAAGATGTCGTTAAAAGTTAGACTTCTAGGCTGCAAATTCTCTCTTCTTATTGATGTAGGTTGAGATATGAACTTTATTAAAATCGTTTTCCAGAAAATCTGGGCCGTTGTGATGGTCTTGATTAAATTCTGCCTGTTTATGGCGGTGATGTTTGCTGGAGCATGGGCTCTTGCACCATTAGGCACAATCCATTCTAAAGACATCGACATGTCTCAATTCAACAATCATCCCAATGAAATGATGATGAACTTCTTCCAGATGGAGTCCTTCTCTGGTTACTTGTTCTCAGTGACCATTGCTGTGGTTTTAGCCGGTGTTTACGGCATGTGGCAGTTGCATGAACTGGGTGTGCATAAAGCAAAAGAGCACAAAAGCGCTCACGTTCAGATCGTGTTTGCACTGTCACTTTGCGGACTCTTCATCAGCAAAACGTTCTGGGTTATCGCTTTGGTTATCGCATTGGCGAACTGGAAACATATTGGTCAATCACTGAGTGATGTGATTCGCCGTGGTGTTCAGCCTAAACAAGACGTGACCAATACAGAGACAGCCGCAGTCCACGTATCACCTGAACAACCGGTAACAGAGCCGTCTTCAGTAGAGCAATCTTCAAAAGAACAGGCTTCAGAAGAAAAGACTCCAACAACACCATCCGCTACAGAAAAAGAGGTCGCATAATGAAAGAGATGATGATCCCATACATCCTAATTGTATGGTCACTGTTTGCGACAGGCGCACTTAAGAAGAACTTCAAGAACTACACATGGGCTGCCATTGGTGGCGTAACGATTCTTGCGGTATTAGCGGTAATCTCTCGCTTGTGGGCACCCGTTGATTTAACCAACTCAACCACAGTGAAAGCACCACACGCGGTGATGTCACCTATCTTTGGCCAGCAGATCGACCAAGTGCTTGTTGAGCACAACCAAATGGTTAAAGAAGGCGACGTAATTTACACACTCGTCGACATTGACTCAGCCGCAGACAAAGCAAAGATCGAATCTTCAATTGTTCAGAAAGAAGAAGAGATCAAGCAAATGAATCGCGACTTAGAGCGTGCTGAAACGTCACCTGAAATCTTCAATATGCGTGACGTAGAAAAGTACGACTCTGATCTTCGAGTGCTGCACGCTGAACTTGTGTCGTTAAAAGCCGATCTACAAAAAGTAAATTGGGCGCAAGAGAAAAAGACCATTAGAGCTGAGTTTGACGGTCAGGTTTCGATAGTGAACATTGCTGAAGGTTCTGTTATGGGTAACATGCACCTCTACAACACCAGCAAAAAATTCCTTGAGATGCGTATTTCAGACCAAACTTACAACTATGTTCAAGTAGGGGACTTCGCTGAGTTCTTCGTTGATGCATACCCAGGTCACGTGTTCCGAGCAAAAGTACACAGCTTTAATGCCGGTACTGGTGAGTCGAGTATTTCTCCACTTCAGGGGCCACAAAGCGTCGGTCAACACGTGGTAAGAAACGGCAATGGTTTAGGTCGTACTATCGTACTTGAGATCATTGAACCAGAAGGTTACAACATCCCTATTGGTTCAACTGGCGCGGCTTGGATCTCGGCTGAGAAGCCGCATCCGTTCTGGGGCTTCATTGATGTAATCGGCGCAGCAACAGTTCGCCTACAATCTTACAAGTCATACCTAGGTGCTTGGTAAGCGCTTAAGCTCTTGGTATACGATTAAGCATTCAATGATGTGACTGTTATTCACTCGTATAACAGCCACTCATGAACTAGCGACTAATTGTAAAACAAATGCCCTGAATTTCAGGGCATTTTTGTATCTGTTGCAAGCTCATTTACTAATTGATTTAGATCAAAATTAATCGCCAATACAATCGCTGGTCAAATAAACCATCGAAAAAACGATAGATTGAAATATTATTAGCGCGTAGATAGCGACCTCCCCCACCTCTATCATTTGGCTCAAGAAATCCAATTCCTGTATCCAAATATAAGGTCACGACCATGACTAATACATTCAAAAAAATGGCGCTTCCTGTTGCTATCGCGAGCGCTCTACTTGCTTCTGGTTTTGCATCTGCAACGCCAACTGTAGAAGCGACATCGAAAGTCGGCCAAGAACTTCAGACAGCAAATGCTGCGCAATACCAAAACATTGATCTTGATGCTCGCTACAAGAGCGAGGTTCTATTCGAACACAAATCAAACATGTTCTGGGGCAAAGGCGAGCGCATCCAAGTTGTTTCGAAAACAGGCGATTCTCTAGCTTACACTGCTGAGTCTGACCATGTTCACCCAATCCTCACCAAGCATGGTCGTAAAATGGACCAAGCAATCATCAAAGTGGATGACAACGTATACCTTGGTTACGGTTTCGGTCTAGATACACCCGTCATGATTGAAGGTACGGACGGCATCATCATTGTTGATCCGGGCGAGTCGGTAGAAATGGCTCAATCGGTTAAAGAGCAGTTCCGTCAAATCACCGACAAGCCGGTTAAAGCCATCATCTATTCTCACAACCACATCGACCACATCTCTGGTGTACGTGCATGGGTTACTGACGAAGAAGTGGCATCAGGTGAAGTAAAAATCATCGCTGAAGAAGGCCTAACCGCTGCCGTGGCTAACTGGTCTTCAAACCTAGGTACTTTATTTGGTCACCGTACTTCTTACACAGGAGCTAAGCACGTAGAAGAAGGCGAACACGGCACAGTAAACGACGGCCTTGGTCCGCGCTTCATGCAAGGTGCTATCTCGTTCATCGAACCAAACCTGCTTGTACCAAGCCAAAGCCACATCGAAATCGAAATTGCTGGCGTGAAAATGCACATCGAGAACGTGCCATCTGAAACTAAAGATGAGTTAGTGGTTTACTTCCCAGACCAGAAAATCCTACACGCGGCTGAAGTACTTCAAGGTGAGAACTTCCCTAACCTTCACACCATCCGTGGTACTAAATTCCGTGACCCATCAATGTGGTTCAAGGGCATCGACGTAATGCGTAAGTTCGACACTGAGATCATGATTAACTCTCACGGTCGTCCTGTTGAAGGTAAAGAAGCAGTAGCTGACGTACTAACGGCTTACCGTGATGCGATTCAATACACTCATGATCAAACTATCCGTTACATGAACAAAGGTATGACGCCAGACGAGCTAGTTGAAGTAGTTAAACTTCCTAAGCACCTTGCAGAACACCCTTGGTTAGGTGAACACTACGGTACTGTTGCACACGCCGTACGTCAGATTTACGTAGGTTACAACGGTTTCTTCGAAGCGGATCCATGGCAGCTAGAGCCAATGGCTTACGAGCAACGCGCTAAAGCATTCGTAGAGATCATGGGCGGTCGTGACAACATCCTTACTACTGCACAAGCAGCAATTAAGGCTGAGAACTACACATTTGCAGCAGAAATTCTTTCTTACCCAATCACGGTAAACAAGCAAGATATGGAAGCTCGTGAGATGAAAGCACAAGCTTACAAAGCATGGGCTGCAGACCAAGTGAACATCAACTGGCGTAACTGGGCGCTTAACGCGGCGGCTGAACTAGAGAGCAAACGTGACTTCTCTAACATGATCAGCTTCGCTTCTGTTGACGTTCTTACTGCACTACCAAGCAAGCAGATCTTCGACATGATGACTTCAACGCTTATCGCAGAAAACTCGTTAGACGTGAACATGATGCTAACGTACAACTTCTCTGATACGAACGAAGCATTCACTATCGAAATTCGCAACGGTATTGCTCAGTTACACGAAGAAGCAGTGAAAGGCGCAGACGTTCAAATCGACACCACTCGTGCAGTACTGAACCAAATCTTGATTGCGGGTCCAAACGCTCAACAAGTGATTGGTACCAACCTACAGTCTGGTGCATTCAAGTTCTCGAACGGCGACATCAAAGGTTTCGGTCAATTCATGAGCTACTTCGATAAACCAATGACTCCAGAAGAGATCATGCTCATCGTTCGCTAATAACGAGCTCGAACGGTCGCTCTTCGACGATGGCTCTTTGACGAAAGCTACTTAGCAAACAATCTCGCTAAATAGCTATCAATCGATTCGCTGACCGCTTCACATGGACGACAAACAAATACAGGGACCCTTTGTGGTCCCTTTTTTTGTCGCCAGGTTCGGCTTCTTCCGTCAGATTCTTCACCCTGTTATAGGTCTCAATAACCATTATGTTAAAACGATTTGCTTTGATTCTTTCACTCACCTCTTCACTCACGTTTGCCTGTGGTCTTCACCAAGATACCGGATTTAGCTTGGTGACAGAGCCCGGTTCACTAGAGGTGTTTGGCAACGTCATCACAGCCAGACAAGACGATGAATTCAACAACCTCAATAAGCCAGATCACTTTCGACTCTTTGCGATCAAGGCTGCGCTTGCGAAACCCCACCCAAGCAAAATTGAGTTCAACTTATTCGAAGCAATTAAAGGTCATTACAGCCAAGTGAAACTTGAGAAGGGCGTCGATGTGTCAGGCAGAGACACTTTGCCTACCGAGGAAGATCTATTACTGATTACGGAACTCGATGTGTTCGATGGGCTAGCAACGGGCACCATCTCTTGGGATCACGCGACACTAAACGGCTTAGTGATCATCAACGGCCCACAAGATAAACGAGAACAGCTTGAAGATTGGCTTGGTGATATTTTTGAAGGGTAATAGCTTAAAGCGGAACAGATAAAAGGTCGTCAAACCCTCGGACTTCCGAACATTGAGGGTTCAACGACAAACTTAAATCAAAAAAGCGTAGGTAACGGAATCAACTCCAATCCCAGCACACCACTGATGCTCATCACCACCAACAGTGACACCTTAAACACGGTCTTTGACCACTGGATGTAGTTGAGGCAATCGACTTTGCGGAATGTCACTTTGGTCCACATAAAGCAAACGGCTGCCGACACGGCTAGGTATTCATAACCCGCCTCTCCGAGTAAAAATAACCCCAGAGCAACCGCACCAAACGCCACCACATAAGCTTTCATGTGCTGATGTGCTTTATCAACACCCTCTTTCACCGGTAAAACAGGAATGCCTGCATCGCGGTAATCTTGAATGCGGAACATCGCGATCGCGTACGAGTGTGGCATTTGCCATAAGCAGAACATCACAAACAACAATACTGCTTCAAGGCTGATGTAATTCGTCACAGCCAAATAGCCCACCAATGGTGGAACTGCGCCAGAGATACTGCCAACTAAAGTGCCGTAAACCGATGTACGCTTGTACCACATTGTGTAGAAAAAGACGTAAAACACATAGCCAAGCAACACCATGACCGCAGAAATCGGATTAGCGAACTGAAACAGAAGCGCTGTGCCTGAGAGCAGTAAAACCAAGGCATAGACAAACGCGACGTCTGTATTGATGTTGCCCTGAACCAATTCTCGATTTTGTGTGCGCTTCATCTTTTGGTCGATGTCTCGATCAAAGATGTTGTTCACCACACAACCTGATGCAATCACAAGTCCCACACCCGCTAATGTTGTAAGTAACAACATCGCACTGGCTGGTTCTGTTTTTGCGGCGAGGAAGAACCCCGCCGCAACAGAAATCAGGTTGCCGAAAATGATGCCCGGTTTGGTGATAGACAGATATCTTTTCAGCATACCCTAGCCTACAACTTCATGTTGACGTTCATGTTGTAGATGATCCATACCGAGCCAGCGATAAGAATCAATACAACAATGGCGGTAAACATCAGTGACACCAAGTTCCAACACCCATCGGAAGATTTCGCTTCCATGTGCAAGAAGTACTTAAAGTGGACAAAGATTTGTACCAGCGCACAACCGAACAAGATCACGTAAGTTTCCGTGCTTGGTAGCGCATGTGCCCACACAATGTAGAACGGAATAATGGTGAGAATCAGTGAAGCAATAAAGCCTTTCACGTAATCCGTTGCACCGCTGTCTAGATGCTGTTCCATTACATCACCCCCATTAAGTACACGATGGTAAATACACAAATCCAAACGATATCAAGGAAGTGCCAAAACAAGCTCAAGCACTGGAAGCGCATCGACATGTTGTCGTTCAATCCTTTGGTTGAAAGCTGGTGATACGCCACCGCCATCCAAATCAGACCGAACGTTACGTGCAAGCCGTGTGTGCCAACCAAGGTAAAGAATGCTGAAAGAAACGCACTCTCTTGAGGACCATAGCCTTCTGCAATCAAGTGATGAAATTCATATACTTCCATACAGATGAAGGCTAAGCCCAATACGAAAGTCACTTTGATCCAGCGCTTCAGTCCGGTCACGTCTTTGCGCTTCATCGCAATCATGCCAAAACCGAAGGTGATACTACTGAACAGCAGCATCATGGTTTCGACAAACACGAACGGCAGTTCAAAGATGTCTTTACCTGTCGGCCCTGCAATTGATCCACTCTCAAGCACGGCATACGTCGCGAAAAGCGTGGCAAACAGGACACAGTCACTCATCAAGTAAACCCAGAAGCCAAACAACTTATTGCCCGCGGCTTCGTGGT
Source organism: Vibrio sp. 10N.261.46.A3 (assembly GCF_041472995.1). Classification (NCBI taxonomy): domain Bacteria; kingdom Pseudomonadati; phylum Pseudomonadota; class Gammaproteobacteria; order Vibrionales; family Vibrionaceae; genus Vibrio; species Vibrio sp. 10N.261.46.A3. The sequence goes on from NZ_JBFRRH010000183.1 coordinate 6,560, forward strand.
GATGATCATGCGAGTGTGCAAGATCATAAGTGTGTGACGGAGTATTAGCTTGCATACGTCGTCTCCAAATCATCTTTATTTTCGTTGTTATCACTGTCACCGTCAGCGCTGTTACCACGACCAGAATGGTCGACTTTCACTGACTGTTTCTTCGCTTCTGCAAGCTGTGCACGTCGAGCCGCTTCAATCGCTTTAATCTCTTCAACTTCCACGTAGTAATCCACATCGTCGTTGTAGCTGTGTTGAATACACGTCACCACGATGCCCACTAAGCTTGCAGCCGCTAGCCACCAGATGTACCAGATCATTGCGAAGCCAAATGCCAACGCCCATGCAGACACATAAATACCTGTCGGTGTGTTCTTCGGCATATGAATACGTTCGTATTCTTCTTCCTGAGTTGGGTCAAACTCACCACTTTGCTTTTGATACCAGAACGAATCGATCTCATCGCCCTTGGGCAGTTTTGCAAAGTTGTAGAACGGCGGTGGTGAAGACGTTGCCCATTCAAAGGTACGTCCGCCCCACGGGTCACCGGTTAGATCTCGGTTTTGGTCGCGGTCACGAACACTCACGTAAATCTGAACGAACTGACACACCACACCCATCGCAATCACGCCCGTACCTGCAGCAGCAACCGCCAATAGTGGGAAGAACTCAGGGTTGATGTCTTGGCTCAAACGACGCGTCATGCCCATAAAGCCCAGAGCGTAAAGCGGCAAGAACGCCATCAAGAAACCAATGATCCAGCAGTAGAATGCGCGTTTGCCCCAAAGCTCGTTCAGAGTGAAGCCGGTCGCTTTCGGGAACCAGTAACCAATCGCAGCAAAACAGCCGAACACTACGCCACCGATGATTACGTTATGGAAGTGAGCAATCAGGAATACCGAGTTATGCAGGATGAAATCTGCGCCCGGAACCGCCATCAATACGCCTGTCATACCACCAACAGTGAAGGTGATAAGGAAGCCCACAGTCCACATCATTGGTGTGGTGAAGCGGATACGACCTTTGTACATGGTAAATAGCCAGTTGAAGATCTTAACCCCAGTCGGGATAGAGATAATCATGGTAGCGATGCCGAAGAAGGCATTCACATTGGCGCCAGAACCCATGGTGAAGAAGTGATGCAGCCAAACCACAAACGCTAAAATAGTGATAGCCACTGTCGCCCATACTAGTGAGGTATAACCAAACAGTTTTTTGCGAGAGAAGGTTGCAGTCACTTCAGAGAACACACCGAAGATAGGCAAGATTAGGATGTACACCTCAGGGTGTCCCCATGCCCAAATCAAGTTCACATACATCATCACGTTGCCACCAAGGTCATTGGTGAAGAAGTGCGTGCCGATGTATCTATCCAAAGTCAGTAACGCGATGGTGACCGTTAGGATTGGGAAAGAGATGATGATCAGGATGTTGGCACACAGAGATGCCCAAGTGAACACTGGCATCTTCATCATTGGCATAGACGGAGTACGCATGCGCAAAATAGTCGCGAAGAAGTTCACACCCGTTAACGTGGTACCCACACCGGATATTTGCAGTGCCCATATCCAATAATCGACCCCGACTCCCGGGCTCGCCTCAATACCAGACAGCGGCGGATACGCCAACCAACCCGTTCGGCCAAATTCACCTAAACCCAGTGACATGTTGGTTAGGATAATCCCCACTACAAACAGCCAGAAGCTCAAGTTATTCAGATAAGGGAATGCAACATCACGAGCACCAATTTGCAGCGGTACGATGATGTTCATCAAACCGATAACCAATGGCATCGCGACGAAGAAAATCATGATCACGCCGTGAGCCGTGAAGATTTGGTCGTAGTGATGTGGCGGTAAATAGCCCGTCTCACCAGCTGCAGAAAGCAATTGCTGACTGCGCATCATGACCGCATCAGCAAAACCACGAACTAACATCACCATCGCAACCGCAATGTACATGAAGCCCAGTTTTTTGTGGTCTACAGACGTAAACCATTCATTCCAGAGGTATTGCCACTTACCGGCTTTAGTGACCGCGTACACCACTAAAGCACCCACCAAAGCAATCATGGTTAAGGTGACCAAAATAATGGGTTCGTGGTAGGGAATTGAGTCTAGAGTTAATCTTCCAAACATGACGATTATCCTTGGGTTTCCGGCAGACAGTTCATTGAACCAGGGTGCTGGGTCACGACATCAGTGAATAAAAATGGTGGGATACTAGAAAACAGCGTCACAGGTTCAGCCACACTTGGCGCGGCCAATGAACGGAACTGCTCCCAATCTTCGATGCGATCAGGACTTGCTTTCACTTTCTCTACCCAGTTTAAAAACGCCACTTGATCAGGCATGGCCGATGCGGTGAATTTCATCTGAGAGAACCCTTTGCCACTGTAGTTCGAAGCAAAACCTTTGAAGTCGCCTTCGTGGTTTGCAATCAAATTCAACTTAGTCACCATTCCCGGCATCGCGTAGATCTGCGAACCAAGACGCGGGATAAAGAACGCGTTCATGATGTTGTCTGAAGTCAGCTTAAACGTCACTGGAACATCTTTCGGGAACGCAACATAGTTAACCGTCGCAATGTTTTGCTCCGGATAGATGAACAGCCATTTCCAGTCCAGAGAGACCACTTCGATCACCATAGGTTTAACGTCACTTTCCAGAGGCTTAGATGGCTCCAGTTCGTGAGTTGTTCGCCAAGTGATGGTGGCTAGAATCGCAATAATGATGATTGGAATTGTCCATACCACTATTTCAATTTTGGTTGAGTGCGCCCAGTCTGGTGCATACTCTTCCGTGGTATTGCTTTCGCGGTATCGGTAAGCAAAGTAGATGGTCATCAGAATTACTGGGATGACGACAATCAACATCAGCAACAGAGCCGTGATAATCAGCTCTTTTTCCTGAACGCCAACGCTACCTTTTGGGTCGAGCAATGCGGTGTTACATCCTTCGAGCATAAGAATGGTTCCCAGCAAACCAATCTTCGACAAACTTGTCCTCGATAAAATGCGTTTATATCTTGAAGCTTCCATTAACTTTCTCGATGGTTATCCAGCCTCAGAACGAACGCCTAAGTACTGGTTGTCATGATCATTAGAATATTTATGTGTTGAGCATGTGAAACGCCGCATCTCAAAAAGCAATGCAATAGAGCCCGTTACTGCTGGGTTAAAACCACACAGAAAACACGACTTAATTGTTACATTTTGAAATACATTGTTACATTTGGCGCATTATGAAGAGTTGAATTTGAAAGCTCACCAAACAAACTTGGAAACTAACCTTCCATTTATGGATGCGAAAACTAAGAAGTAGAAGAGGATTAAGACACACAGCAGTAGCGTGCTACATGGGTGGAGCCAGTGCTGACAAGGGATTTAGAAAAAGCAGATAAACACTCGCGCGTCACCACAGCTCAGGGCAAGTTCAAGGTACATTAGAAAGAGCGAATAAATAGAAGTGTGACGCCCGTCAAGATTGTGAATTCACATACCATTTACAAGGTATTCACTGATTAGATTATTCAAAATGCCCACTCATTCACCAACAAGATAACCAATCATTCATCGATGCACTAATGTGACGAATTGAAAGAATATTGTGGTTAACAGAAAGGATAATTTGACTCATTGAGGGCGTAATAGCGGTGAAAAGAACAACAGAATGGTAGGAGTTGGGATGAATTTATCGAGAATAACAACACCATAATCGAGCCAGATACGGCTCGATTATGGGCAATTGAAGAGCAGTTAAATTGAAAGACAGTTACGCAGCTTGAGTCGCGATGGTTTTTCGCTGATTTCGAGTCATCAAGTGATAAACCACCGGCACAAAGTAGAACGAGATAAGCGTGGTTAACACGGTACCGCCCACAATCGCGACCGCAAACGGAGGCCAGAAACCACCGCCAGCAATGATCAATGGCATAAAACCGCCCACGGTTGTGATCGTGGTTGAACTGATATGTCGAGTACATGACATAACGGCCTCAACGACTGCATCGACATTCCCGGAGGAAGCCTCTTTATCGAGTTTCAATTCGGTCAGAATCACAATGGCCGCGTTAATCGCTAAGCCTGCAATCCCGAGCATCGCGATAATCACCGTAAAGCCAAACGGATAACCGAAAATCCACACCGACAACAACCCTAGCCCACCTGCCAATCCTGCTACCATGAAGATGATGCTGCTCATTCGGAACGAGTTAAACGACATCACCACCACCAACACCATCAATACCACCACGACTGCGACGTTCGAGATTAGGCTGTTGACTGAATTATCTCGTTCAGCAGATTCACCACCAAAACCAATCGTATAGCCCGATGGCATCTGATAGCTTTCTAGGCGTTTTTGGAATTCATTGAGCACGGTTTGAGGCAAGACTCCCGCTTCAATATAACCCTCAATGGTATTCACACGTTGCCCATTTCTACGCGTAATCGCACCACGACTTGTGGTCAGTTCAAGCTCAGCTAAGGTAGACACATTGATACCCGTAGAATAGACATCAGAGCTTATCGGCAAACGAATATTACTCAGGTGAGCCAAGTTTTCACGCGCATCATCCGCAACACGAACACGGATTGGCACCGACTCACTCCCCTCAATCACAGAGCCACTTTCACGACCTGTCAGCGTGGTTTGCAACATGCCAGCAAACTGGTTCAATGAAATACCATTCAGCTTTGCGGTGTCTTCATCGACTTTCAACCACACCTTAGGCGTACCCGGTTGCAGCGTTTCCCTTGTGTGCGTGACATGAGGAACACCTGCCAAAATTAGACGAACATCTTCACCAATTGCTTTTAACGTATCAAGGTTTTCACCATACACACGCAGTTCAACGGGCGCGGTAAATGGAGGCCCTTGATTAAGCTTACGTACCAAGATTTGTGCTTCCGGCACCTCTTCATCCAACACCTTTTGCAACTGTGGAATTAGCGCATTGGCTTGGTCAAAGTTCTCTGTTTTGACCATGGCTTGCGAGAAGTACGGCGCGTTATTTTGCCTAGCTTGCAGGTTGTAATAGAAGGATGGGAAGTTTGCGCCCACGAGCCAATCTATGCGCTCTACTTCTGGGTAGCGATGAATGATGTCATCGATTTTTTCCGAGGTGTTTTTGGTGGCGTAAATGCTCGCTTGAGGTGGCATGTAAACCTGAATCTCAAACATGTCTCGGTCTGATGGCGGGAAGAATTGCTCAGTCAGCTGAGACATACTCCAGTAGCCAGTAAACGGAACCAACAGCACCAAAGCAATCGTGATGATTGGATGCATGACGCCAAAGCGGACAGAAGATGAGAACCAGCGCGTCAAAGCCGGGATTCTCAAACCCGTCATGTACCAATGGTGCTGGCCTTTCTTGTCGACATCACTGAGTTGCTTAGGCAGTAGTTTGGTCGCTAAACCCGCAATTAAGGTGTGCGAGATAATGTAAGAGCCGATCAACGAGAAAGAAACGGTAATCGCAATACCACCGACAAATTCACCCGATGCACCCGGCATCAAGATAATTGGGGCAAACGCCAACACGGTAGTTAAGGTTGAACCTAATAACGGCACCCATAAATGCTTCAATGCATTCATGGTCGCTTCAGCTCGTTGCTGCCCTTTCAAACGATACGCTTGAATGGTATCAACCATCACCACCGCGTTATCGACCATGATCCCGAGCGCCACAATTAGACCGGTCACCGACATTTGGTTAATCGGCACACCGGTCATTTTCATGATCGACAGGGTCAATAATGAGGTTAACGGCAGAGAAATGGCGACTAAGATCGCGGCACGTACGCCTAAAGTGACAAACAGCACAATCAAAATCAGACCGAAACCGATCATCAAGCTTTTGCCTAAATCGTCTAAGCGAGTTTCGGTATAACCTTGCTGATTAAATAACACCGTCACCTTAACGTTACTTGGTAACTCTTGCTCAAATTTACCAATCAGAGCATTGGCTCTTGATGTCCAGTTATCGACTCGCAGATCAGGATGCATTCTTGCCGCGACAATCACCCCCGGCTCGCCGTCAATAATCGCAATTTGGTCTTGTGGGGTTTTCTCACCACGTTTCACAGACGCAATGTCTTCCATGCGGATGATGTGACCATTGCTGTCAGTGGCGATTGGGACTTGCTTGATACGTTCAATGGAATCCAGTTCAGACTCAATTTCCAATCCAAAACGGGAATAGGCACTGACCAGTTCACCCGCAGAGTTCTTGGCGTCTGCCCCTTCGAGCGATTCAGCGATATTGGCACTTGAACGCCCTAGAGCAGCGGCATCGGCCGTACGTAAACTGATTTGAATCTCTTCTTGCGGCATCCCGTATTCATCAACGAATTCGGTACCCGACAAGGTTCGCAACCGCTTGGCGAGCTCTTTGGCATAACGGCCCAGCGTTAATCTGTCAGGCTCGCCTGCACCAGACCAAGTTAGAGATGCGATGGTCGTGAAAGCATAGGTATGGTCGCTATCGAGATCGGGAGATTGAGAGCCCGCAGGCAAAATGGATTCGATGTCAGATAACTTGTCGCGAGCTTGGGACCAGACGGGTTCTGGCTTGGTAATGGTGTCATTAAGTTCTAGCGTAACAATTGAGACGCTCGGCCTAGAGGTTGAGCTCACCAATTTAACTTCACTCAGTTCACGCAGCTTATTCTCGATAACTTCTGTTACCAAGGTTTCAACACGCTCGGCACTGGCGCCGGGGAAACTGGTTGTGATATTCGCATAACGGTTGATGATTACTGGGTCTTCTGCACGTGGCAAGGTCATGAACGCCGAAATGCCGCTCACCATCAGCAGTGCTGTCATCAAGATAAGCAGTCGAGTGTTGGAAATAGTCTCTATTATTTTCATACTATTACCTACTCAGCCGCGCTGACTGGTTTCACAATTTGGCCGGGAACTAAGCGATGTAAGCCACTGGCAATCACTTGTTCACCGTCTTCAATCGCCCCACTCACGTATGCTTGTTGATTATTGGCAAACAACACCTGAACACTTCTACGTTCAACCTTGTTGTCTTCACCAATCACAAAGATGTTCCACACACCGCGCAATCCATCAATCAAACCCGTTAATGGCACCCAGTAACCTTGCTCTTCAATCTGTTCATCAAATTTAAGGTAGGCAAGTTGCCCTTCTAGTACCGATGACTTTTCAGGGAATAGGTAACGCAAGCCAACACTACGAGATTGGGTATCCACCATTGCACCGGGATTCAATAGCTCCACGGCATAATCTGTTCTCCCAACTCGGATGTTTGGGGAAGAAAGTGAGGTGACTTTTTGCATTTGGTGAGCAGGAATACCGATGAAGGCCTCTTTGCCCTCAGAAGCAAGCAGTGTAAGAGTTGGATTACCGACATTCACCACATCTCCGAGCGAGACAAAGCGCGTCGCGATTGTGCCAGAATAAGGCGCAAGCACTGTCGATTTCACCAATTTCAATTCGTTGCCTTTTACCGATGCATCGATGCGTAGCAAGTTAGCCTGCAATACGCGTTGCTCACTGGTGAGAGAATCAATCTCCGCTTCGGCACTGAAGCCTTTCGCTTTCAATGAACGTTGACGCTTTAAGTTAGCAGCAACAAGACTCAACTGAGCTTTCACTTCTTCAGCCTGCGCTTTCAGCTGGCTAGACTCGGTTTCCAAAAGTTGAGTGTCCAATCGGATCAACGGCTGACCGGTTGTGACTGTGTCACCGACATCCACCAGAATCTCATTGACCTTGCCCGCCAATTCAAAACCAAGATTCGCCTGCTGCCCCGCCTTTACCACACCGACATATTCACGTTGTACTACATACGATGGAGAGCGTTCCAAAGCGACAGTTTCTACTGTTAAGACTGTCGACGCTGCACTATTCGATTCCACTGCAGCATTATCTGCATCGGATGCTGTCTCGGCTTGTGTATTTTCACCACACCCGACAAGAAGAGTCGACAACGCCACTGCTACTGCGCTTCCCTTCATCAATTTATACATACTTCCTGTTCCTATGCGGTACTCATCATGTTCTTTTTTTAGACTAACCAAACCAAACTAGACTGTCTAGTTTGATTGTGTTAAAAATAAGTTTCATGGTTAATGATTGATAAAACCATCACAAAAAGCATAATGCTTAGCGCAAAACGAGACACCTATTACTGAGTATCAATAGGCATTAAGCAAAGAGACAAGCTAGGTAACGACCCAACACCAAGTAACGAGAAGTAAGCACGTGACAAAAATCATCAAGAGTGAACAGAAGAGATCGCAGATCTTAACCGCAGCAAGTCAACTTTTCTCTGAACATGGCTTCAAGATCAATATGGATCAGATAGCCAAAGCAGCGAACGTTTCCAAGCAAACGGTCTACTCTCACTTTAAAAACAAAGACGAGCTTTTCGAAACCTGCATGCAAACTAAGTGTGCCGAGCGCGAACTCAGCCCTTCTGCTTTTGATATGAATGCCACTTTGGAAGACGAATTGGTGAAGTTTGGTGTGAAGTTTCAAGATTTGTTACTTGATGAGCAGTCCAGACAGACCTTTCAAAATGCGGTGAGCCAATCCAACACCCACCCAGAGATCGCTTCAATCTACCTAGAAACAGGGCCGCAAAAAACTACCCTTTTGCTTGCCGATTATCTGCAAAGCAAAGTGGAATCGGGTGATTTGATCTTATCGACATCAAGCTCGCCGATCATTGCAGCAAGACAGCTACTGCTGATGTTTCATGGTAAGTCGGCGTATTGGGGATTCTTCGGACACGAAAGCGGTGAGTCTGAACAAGAGAGACTCCTATACACCAAAGAGTGTGTCGCGCTGTTCTTAAACGGCAATCAACCTCGTTAATCTTAAAATATTTAACCGTTAGCCAGCCATAGAAGCTGACTCTAGCAGCAGTTCATAGAAACGTTTTGCGGCAGGGCCTGTCTTGGCCCCTTTTGGCAGAGTCAGATGCAGCGGAACGTGATATCCACTGCCATTTTCGACATTGAGCACCGTCAGCTTATTTCTACCTCGACTTTCCACAATGTGCTTAGGTAATCGGCAGTAACCCACGCCCTGCTCTACCGCGCCAAACGCATGGTCGAAATTATCCACCGTAATGCGCTGACTCGACTTCAACCAACCCACATCCTGTTTGTTACCTTGGCTTTTAGTGCCTTGACTGGAGCGTGCACCTAAATCCCTCACCACAATTTGTGGCAAAGACGACAATTGATTCAACGACACAGATGCAGCACTTGCTAACGGATGTGAACTCGCAACAACAGGCTCCATCATAGTAAAACCAAAAGCCTCAGCAGAATGATTGGTGACAGGGAGGTTGATGATGGCAACGTCGGCGAGTTCTTGAGTGACCATTTCAGTCGTCTTAGACAATGACGTTTCCATCACTTGAATCGATGTTGTGCTGTTCTCCGCCATAAATTGCGCCATCGGTCTGTATAAACGTTCAAGACAACACAGATGATCCACGGCGACCACGATTTCAGACTCGACGCCTTTCGCCAGCTGTTCACTAATGAGTTCCAACTCTCTCGCCTGTTCCAACATGCTGCTTGCACGGCGCAACAATGATTTTCCATCTTCCGATAGCACCGCCCTGCGACCTTCAACTTGCACCAAAGACACACCCAATTGATCCTCCAATTTTCTCAAAGCATAAATCAGCGTGGTATGGCTCTTATTCAATTGCACTGCCGCCGCTTGAATGCTGCCTGCACGGTCAATTTCGTAAAGCGTTTGCCATTGGTCTAGGGTGGTCTTTAATCTCATCGGTCTAAAATCCTGACAGTTAATGGCAATATTATGAACTTTTCTGTGTGTTTTTTACAGGTAATATGAGTTTCAACAACAAACGAGAATGGCTTGTTTGTCTTGAACACCTATTTGTTAATGGAATTTTTTAAACGGAATTTGCTAAACAGAATTTATTAAACGGAGAAACACCATGAAACTACTACAAGTTGATTTTGAATTTTCAGGCCCTTTCGGTGAAGAGATGTCAAACGCACTCGTTGACCTAGCAAAGTCTATTAACAACGAACCGGGCATGATCTGGAAAATCTGGACAGAGAACGAAGCAGAAAAACTGGGGGGCGGCGTCTACTTATTTGAAGATCAGCTCAGTGCTGAAACCTATCTGGCGATGCATGCTGCTCGCTTAAAAGAGATGGGTGTACAGGAAGTGCGTGGTGTGATTTTTGACGTCAATCAGCCATTAACTACCATTAATAAAGGCCCAATCAACGCTTAACGCATCGCTCACTCCTGTATTGAGCAAAGAGACAGGTTAGCGATATCACCAAGTTGAAAAAGAGAGCGACACAATGAACAACAAAACATTCTTGAGCCTACACGGCATCATTTACGCAGGGTTTGCCTTCGCGCTGTTTTTCCTACCCACCCTTATGTGGCCAATGTACGGCGTAGAGATCAATGATAAGTACGCGTACTTTCTCTCTCAACACACCAGTATATTCTTGGGTGGTATCGCTGCAATAAGCTGGCTGCTTAGAGACATTGAACCTAGCGTATCCGCTAAAAAACTCATCCAAGGCTTGGTTGTCACCAATATGCTCGGCGCTATCATCACATTGTATGCGGCGTTTACAGGAATATTTGTTGGCTTCGGCTGGAGTGATCCGGCGTTCTTCATTTCACTATCGGTACTCAGTGTTTTGCAGGTTCGTCGACAACGTTAGTTACTTAACTAGCTAGTAAGCACAAAGAACAAAGCCAAACAAAAAGGCACCGGTGAATTGCTCATCGGCGCCTTTCTTCAATCAAATGTAACTGCTCTCAAGAGCCAAACGTTAGAACTCTTCTCAAGAACTAGGCTTATTGTCATGCTCCACAAAAATCAACTCGTCAATATTGAAGCCACGCTCTTTAGACATGCTTTTGAACTTCTCCATCACCTCTGGCGCAACTTCGGGTGTTCTTGAAAGCAGCCATAAGTAATCAGTGTCTGGGCCAGAAACAAATGCGTATTGGTAGCCCTCTTTGTCCAATTCAAACACTACATAAGCGCCGTAGAAAGGGCCAAAGAAAGACACTTTCAGATAGCCTTGTTCAGAGCCTTCAACGAAGTACGCTTTGCCTTCAGCTTCGTTCCATTCACCCTCTTCTGCCGAATAGCCTCGGTTAATCACCTTCACGCCGCCATCATCACGCAGGCTGTACTCAGCGCTGATGTTATTTAAGCCACGCTCAAACGAGTGATCCAAACGAGCCACTTCGTACCATTTCCCTAGGTATCGGTCCAACTCGAACTGTTGAACGGGCTTAACCGTTTCGGGCATGCCGACACAACCACCCAATAAGATTACGCTAAGCAGCAATAATATTTTTTTCATCCTAACCTCGACTTGTTTTTATTAGTAATGCGAGTAAGTCTCTTGAAAACATAAACTTACGTCCTTGGTAATACGTTAAATCCATTTTTATAGTTCACTTAACTGTAATTTATTCAGAATCTTATGTGAATCGTTTAGTCTGCGAATGAATCAATGACGTTTCATTGCTATTCGATATTGAGTCGGCGTCACCTGTTTATAGGATTTAAACTGACGATTGAAGTTGGCTTGGTTGTCGTATCCCACTTTCTCCAAGATCAAACTGACCGGCAAGGATGTATTAATAAGTAAGTCGCACGCGACGTTCAACCTGATCTTTTTAAGTCGTTGACTGAAGCTCTCTTTATAGTGCTTTTGAAATAAACGCCTAACACTGCTCTCACTGATGTATAGGTGACTGGCTAAATCGTTAATCGAGATATCTTGAATAAAGTGATTCATTAAGAAGGCTTCGACCTTATCTAGCTTATCGCTGATCTCATCACCTTCATTGTCCTTAAAGATCGGGTTGATCAACTGCACCACTTCTTGGTCATCAAGTAATACCGAAAACAACGAGAATAAGGTGAGTAACTGTTGGTGTGGTGGTTTCTCCATCACCCTGTCTAACAATTCCGTAGCCTTCTCCGCCGAACTAGGAGAGAACTGCAATCCTTTCTTTGAGCCTTCCAGCAGTGCACGCAACGGTTCAAGCTCTCGACAACTGGCTATCAATGGCTCTATCCAGTCTTTACGAAACCAAATCACATGCGTTTCACATACTCGCTGGTCATCCGTGCTGTCGTCCGAATAAATAGCGTGGGGCAAGTCCGGCCCAACCAAAATCATATGGTTATGGAACACATCGCTTTGGTGATGCCCAATAAAACCATGACCAGTAAAGTGACGATGAATCGCTATCTCATACTCTTCATGTCGGTGCCAACCATAGCTTTTACTGTTCTCGACAATTTTCTTATAGCGCCAAGACATGCCAACTCGTTGTGGCACTTTTTCCAAGTAACCTTTCATTACGATACTCAATGACCTTTTAATATTGAAAGTATACGTAACAAACCACCCAAATCAGTACATTGACTGAAAAGTATTGAACATTGCACTGACGGTACTCTTCTCTTCGCCTCCGATAAATATACTGCAAGTGAACTTAATCAGGAGAGCAACTATGAACACTTTATTATTAAAAATTCGCGATATGATTCTTGCCACACGTCAGCAGTGGATCGCCGAGATCACCTACAGCCACAATATTAAAGGTGATCACACCTGGAAATTCTATGGCTATAACTCTTATGACGAATATAAGAAAGATCTACGTAAGAGCCTAAGACAAGAGTCGTAATGAAAGGCTTATCAAAACCACAATTTATTGATTAGTCACGGTTTTTAGTTGTCATTCATGTAGATTTTCACACTTGCCACTCGCTTTCTATACTTACTAAACAGTGGAACATGGAAGACATAATAATGAACAAAAAGCTCACTCTGCCACGCACTGCATGTATAGCATTACTCGCAAGCTTAACGGCCGTAGCGTCGGTTCTTGCACAAGCCAACACTATTGTTCAAACACAAACAGCAGTTCAAGCGCAAACAGCCGTTAAAAGCCAAAGTGCTGACCAAATTTTTATCAATGCAGATATTTACGGGCATCGCGAGTCAGACTCGATCGTTACTCACAACGGCAAGATCATCTTCATCGGTAACCAATCACAGGCGAAAACTTTTCAAGGACAAAGCACTGATGTCATTGATCTAGGCAATGCCTTTGTCTTACCGGGATTCATTGACAACCATAATCATGTGTTTGAAGCCGCCTCAGAGCTGGGTGGCAATTGTGAACTCGACTCTGAAGCGACGTTAGAAGAGCAAATCCCTTACTTAGAAGCGTGTAAGATCAATGCTGATACCGATGGCAGAGGTTGGCTAATGGGTTATGGTTTTTCTTTAGAAGCGACGCTCGATAGCGACTCTGACTATACACCGCTAGAGATCATCGACAGTATCTTCCCGGATCGCCCAGTGGTGATCATGGAGCAAACTTCACACTCGATGTGGGTCAACTCAAAAGCACTAAAAATCGCTCGAATCAGCCAACAATCTCCGGCCCCACAAGGCGGCGCTTATTTAAAAGACCCAGACAGCGGCAAACTCAATGGCATCTTATTGGACAACGCTGGCGATCAACTGATGGAGATGGCTTGGAACAGCCAAAGCGAACTGTTTGAGCAAAGCTACCAAGGGTTAATGTTCGGACTTGAGGAAGCGGCTGCCCACGGCATCACCACCATTGGCGACGGTCGCATGTATTGGAAACGAGGTTGGTATGACGTTTGGCTAGAGGCCGAGCAAAATCAAGACTTAACGGCGCGTGTCTCGCTGCGCCCTTGGGTGTATCCATCGATGGCAATACCTTCTCAATTAGAAGTCTTTGAAAAGATGTATTCCGACGATAAAAGCCGTCTGTTACTTGTCGATCAGGTGAAAATGTACAGTGATGGTATCTTCATCAACGGCACCGCCAAAACGCTCGCGCCCTACTTAGATACTTATCTGCCCCAGTCTCCTAATGGCTTGAACTATATTCCGCCAGAACAAATGAAGGAGTGGTTAACTGCGCTCGAGAAAATCGGCTTTAGCGCCCATATTCATGCCATTGGTGATGGAGCGGTTCGTGAATCTCTTGATGCAATAGAAAGTATTCGCAAACAAGGCTCAACCAAACCCTACACCCTAACCCATATCGAATTAATCAATGATGAAGATGTGCCTCGCTTTCGCCAATTAGACGTAACCGCAGATTTCCAAGTCGGCTCTGATTACGTTGCAAGGCACCAACACCAATGGGCCGAAGCTTTCCTTGGTGCTCGCCGTGCCAAAGCCATGATGAACCTCGATGCAATACTCAAGACCGACGCCAATATCACATTAAGCAGTGACTGGAACGTACACGACATCAACCCTTTGGTCGGCATCGCGAACAGCTTAATCATGGGCAAAACCGGCCTAACCGATATCTATACAGCCATCGACGCTTACACGCTTAATGCAGCCAAAAGTCTTGGGATTGAAGACGTAACAGGCTCTATTGAGGTAGGGAAATCCGCTGATTTCGCCATTCTCGACCGAGACATCACCACAGTGTCAGCAAGACAAATCGCTAAGACTCAAGTGTTGATGACGGTGCTGCGAGGATATGTGGTTTACGAAAAATAGAGCCAACCGGCGCATCGAATTAGTTATCGCAACTCAAACGAAAACGAGCCAGCTTATTCAGCTGGCTCGTCTGTTATTCACATCTGTATTTTATGTTGTGTTACGCGCTGGTCTCTTTAAGCGCTTTCACATTTGAATCTTGTTTATCATCCAGAGCAAAGTAGATCTTCGATACAATCACTTCAGCAACCAGAATCGTAAATACCACCGCGAAGAACGCTACCACACCGCCCCAAGGGCCAGTAAAGCTCACCTTGTCACCGAACAATAGGTTAATCGCTTCTAACATCACGAATTTTGAGCCCACCAAGATAATGTAAGTGGTGATTGCTCGGTACACCTTAGGCGCGGTGCCCGGCTTGCTTTTGAAGTGCTCGGCAATCTTGTGTTCTAAACCAATAGAGAGCTTCAACAACAACTGCAACAACAACGCCGCTATCAAAGAGATAGTGAAAGACTCAATGCTGACGAAGTCCCAGTACTCATCGAAAAAGTTAAGTACGACCAAGTCCACCAGCACGGCTAATGTGTAACCTACGAATAGACGTTGTGGTGTGTTGAATCCGTAAACTTTGTCTGATTTAGTCATTCTGTCTCTCTCTAATCTAATTTGATAAGTCGCCTTGATTTGAAATACATCTTAGCGTTCGAATCGAAGCAAAACTTACCATTTCATGACACCACTCAAAATCATTCACGAAATTAATGAATCGTCATAGTGTCCTCGCGCCTCCACCTTTAATAATCCTGATCGCCCACGTATCACTGTAAAGTAAAATGGCACTATCGAGTGATCTGCAGCTACCAAGTAACCTGCCACTGTCGAGTGATCTACTACTACCAAGTAACCTGCCACTACCAACTAAAGAAAGAATAGAGACGCTAAATGGATGCCCCATATTTAAGCAATGAGTGTGTTAATTGAAATCTTGCGTCCAATAAGACACCTTTGATGCATCTGACTTACTGGCTTTGTATCCAATCCCCATCTTTGTGTGTCGGCTATTCATCACGTTTTGGCAGTGACCTTCGTGACCAGCCCAACTATTAAGACCGGCATTGTTAATTTGCCCATCACTTCGCGGACTGGTGTAACCGAAAATAGGAATCACAACCGAATTGGATGAGAGGACAAACGCATTCTGACCAGAACTGTTCACAACAAAGTGACCTTGAGCATCTCTTCGGTACTGCTCATCTGAGTTCAACTGGGCATTACTCGCCGTATTATTGTCCCAAGCGATAGGAGCTGCTGGTGGGTAGTTACCACTCGAAAACGATGAACCAAAGGCATCACAATAACGTTGTGTCGACCTCGCACAATTTGTCGAGATAACAGATTGGTACTTAATACTGTTCTGACTGAGATCTTCTGGAATATTCACAATTCGGCACCATTTTTCATCGGCAACGCCTTGACCGGGCATCCCCCAAATCGCACCATTCAATAATTGATTTGTATCTAGTGAAGCGAAATCGATGAGAGTGTCGCTATTAAGCTGACCTAGATCCAAATCGATCTTTCCAGATGAAGTGTTCAACTCAAAGATCGAGGCCCCAACCTCCTTAGCTGCTGCATTAATTTTGTCGCGCTGTAATAATTCCCAAGAATCACCAAACCGCTCTTTTGACTGCTCTCCATAAGCTTGAGCGATAAAATCGTAAGTAGGTAAATTAGACTCTATCCCGCTCCCATCTTTGGAAACTACGCTGCCAACGGTTTTAAATTCCAACGAGCTGTCGAACACCGCATCGTTAAACACATACGATCCCAAGTGCTCACTAGAACAAGAGTTACTTTGCATATCGTATCGATATTCAGAAATTGTACCGTCCACAAGTAACTGATGATTCTTCCTTTGCGCGCTTAATCCTGTGGTTTCGTAACAGTGCCAATCATTAACAAAGTTACTGCCATTATCGATAACGATTGTTGGTACAGCGATAGTCACATCAACCTTCTGAGTATCTCCACTCTTGAACGCAGGCAGCTCATTTTTGACGGTAATAGATGAGAAATTTCTGATTGGATCCGTTTCTTCGATAAAACCTTCGATCGCAAAAATCATATTGTTGCTAAGAGCTTTAATGTCAGGCTGCTGAGAGGTAGATGATGAGCCGGATTTACTTGGATTACTTGGATTACTTGGAACATTAGCGTTGTTAGACGTTGTGTTGTCACCTCCTGATGAACTCTCTCCACCACAACCTGTAATAATCAGTGCTAAAAGGGCGACTGCCGAGATATTTTGTTTTTTCATGAGTTAATCCTTAACCATATATTTTTCTTGATGTAAGGATGTTGCCTCATAGAACGAACTTAAATTTCAGACCAATGTCAGAGCCCCTAAATACTGACACCGATTTAACATTTTATAAGATATTGTCAACTTAATGCTCGCCTTATAAGTCAATGAACTCATTCAGTATTTTCCTTAAGCCTTCCGTTTTAGAGCCAGTAACAGTTCGGTAAATTGACTCTCAACACAAGGTGACGACGATTTGAAATACACCTTTACGTTCGAATAGGAAAAACTTAGAAATATAGAAAAGCACCAAAAGATAAGTCTCGTCATTGCTTGTCACCAAATGGCCATTCTTCAAATGCTACGCCCCATAAGATGACTCCATCAGCGACACACACTCATTTCCAAAAGGTGCAGACTATGAAAAAGCTAATCACTAACGCGAACGTATTTAACGGTGTTGATAACAACTTAATCGAGAACGTATCGATCCTCATCGAGGATAACTTGATCACTCAGATTGGAGAGATTGACCCAACGATTGCCGATGAAACGATTGATGCTCAAGGCGGTACGGTCATGCCAGGCCTGATTGATGCACACGTTCATATCACTTTATCTGCACCATTCAATGTGATTGATACCATGACGCGTGAAGAAGTGGCGATTCGCTCAGCAAAGATTTCTGAAGAGATGTTAATGCGCGGCTTTACCACCATTCGCGACGTGGCGGGTAATACGCTTGGCCTTAAAAACAGTATCGACAACGGCTATGCCACTGGCCCACGTATTCTTCCTTCAATGGCGGCTATCTCGCAAACCTGTGGTCACTCTGATTACCGTCAAAACCAAGCACAAGAGCGTTTAGCTAACGGGCATGAAGATTCACCGATGATGAAGCTTGGTGCAATGAAAGTGGCAGATGGTCGTTCAGAAGTCTTAAAAGCGGTTCGCGAACAGTTGTTTATGGGCGCTTCTCAAATCAAGATCATGGCGGGTGGTGGCGCATCTTCAACGTTTGATCCGCTAGACACATTGCAATTCACATCTGAAGAGATGAAAGCTGCGGTTGATGCCGCTTCCGATTACGGCACTTATGTTGCCGCGCACATCCACACCTCTGATGCGATGCGCCGAGCGGCAGAAGCGGGCGTGATGTCTTTCGAACACGCCACCATAATGGACGACGACATTGCCGAGATCATTAAAGAGAAAGGTATTTGGGTTATTCCTTCTTACTTTACCTCTTCATTGATTGCAGAGCGTAAGATCCCGCTGCCGAATGAGGAGACATACCGCAAAACAGAACGCGTAGGCAAAGCTATGTTCAAGTCAGCAGAACTGATTAAGAAATACGACATTCAGAACATTGCTTTTGGTACTGACTGTGTGGGTGAAACCAACGTTCATGCGACACAATTGAATGAACTTGGTGCGATTGAGCAAGTATTCGATACCATCACCGCACTTCGCATGGCGACATCAAACTGTGGACGCCTGTTCGAAATGTCGACTTACCAACACCCATACCAAGAAGGCAAGTTAGGTCAGATCGTTGAAGGCGCGTATGCCGACCTATTGATCATCGATGGCAACCCACTGGAAAGTGTTGCTTGTGTGGCAAACACAGAGACACAAAAACTGATCATGAAAGACGGAAAAGTGTATAAAAACACGCTTTAACCTCGAAAAGCGCTCGTCTATTCACCATAAAAACAACAAATCTAAAGCAAATAACCGAGACGACGAACTTGGTTGTTTGCTTTTTTTGGATCGCCTAAAACTGCTCTCACCTTCCATTGAAAATCTTAGATATCCAATTCACTCAATAAAACATATAAATTCACTTCCATGCTGCGAGTTATTTTCCACTCGATTAATTAATTTACATTTACGTATTAAAAACCATATGAAAATTAAAAATAGAATATCAAACTGTAAAAATTCAGTATAAAAAACCTCTGATTATTTCTAAAAAAATACAGAGAAAATGGAATTATTTCAGCATAGATAGCTCTAACTAAATGTTAAGTGATAATTTATCTGGAGGTGCTATTTTAATATAATCTTGTCAACCCCACGCCCTTAAATTGCACATAAGACAATTTAGAAAAGTAAATACTATTAATCATTTTTTTAATCAGGAATTAACAATGATACCGAATCAACTTGAAGA
>NZ_JBFRRH010000184.1:0-5568 GCF_041472995.1 Vibrio sp. 10N.261.46.A3
ACCACTTAACGCGGCGTTAGAACTATTAGGAAATATATGAGTACATCAGAAAATTCTATTCTCAATTTCTTTAAAGCATGTGGTTTTGAGATTGAAAAAATACCAGAGTCAAATGAGAAGTCACCCGACTTCTTACTGAATGATGGAAAACATACATTCCTTCTTGAACTAAAGCAGAAGTTTGACTCTGATGAACTGATTAAAACAAGAAATAATGCATTTGATAAAAATTCTGTTTTTGAACAGCTCAATGTTGTTCAAAGAACAAATCGCAATTCAAATATTATTAAATCAGCCTCTAAGCAATTGCTTGCACAGAAGAAAAAATTTAGTGCCGATTTCTGCATCATTGTATTTGAAGCTACTGGTTTAAGTGGCGAGTTAAAGCGAGATCAGTTTAAATCTTCACTGTATGGTACGGTCGAATTAATGAATTTAGGGGATAACTATGTTCCACCTAAAACATGCTATTTTTACGAAAATAGCGATTTCTATAATCAAAGAGACGTTCTTGATGCCAGTTTCATTTTTTCAGAAACTGAAGGACAACTGTGTTTAAACCCTTTATCTCCTAACTATGAACACTTTAAACAAAGTAGCTTAGTTGAGCTGTTTCATAAGGGGGTAGTTGACCCAATTTATTTGGAGCAAAAGAAATTCGCATATGTGGTTAATGGGGCAGTTAATCGAAAAGACAAACAAGAATTAGAACAATATTTGTCGCAAAAATATGGCTTTGATCGACTTGTTCCGTTTAACTACCCTGAGCTTAGTCATAGCTTTCGTGTAGAAGTGGAATCATAGTTCTAACAAAGCGTTTAAGAGTGACTCCAAACGCGTGCCGTTTTCGCTTCGCTCAAGTATGGCACACTTGTTTGTCGCACCTTAACGCGGCGTTAGGTGTTTATGGTTAAACTTGCCGGTCAGATGGTTTATGACCGGCTTTTTATGTAAAATTAGCTTTGGCTTGTGTTTGTTTACTTACCGCCAGTTTTTAATAGCTTTATTAAGCGAACTGCCTTTTCAACGACAGCTAAACCTAACAAAAGTAGCTCTGTATATTCACGCATTTTTCATCTCCGATAGTGGCTTTAGATCGATGTTAGGAGTGCGTGTTATGGTTGTCAATTCTTCATAACTTGCTGTAATTTAAGGTTTTTAGCTATATTCTGGCGTTTGCTGGCTATTCACTGGATAGGCTGGTGATTTTGCTGGCATTTACTGGCGAAAAAAAATTAGATTTTTTTGGTTAATAGAAAATGCGTATTTGGTGGTGATTCTCGGTGTAAGCTGCAAAAAACACCTAACAAACTGTTCAAGAGGGATTCGCAACGCGTGGCATTTTCACCATGCGTTGGTTTTAGTATTTAAGGTGGTATGCGGGAGCTTCGGTATTGCGTTGCTCACCCCTTAATTGGGCGTTAGGTTTCTCCGCGGGAAACATCTAATTCGAGGATTTTAGATCATGGATTATGAAGCGAAGCTACGACTTGCTCACAAAGAATTAAATGAAAAAGGCGTTTGGAAGTCGAACTACAATCCACTAATTGTAAATTGGCTACGTAAACTTGGAATGTGTTTTCCGCCACCTTATTACCAAAGTTATTTTGCAAACGTGATGCTTTGTGTGACTTTCTTTGCTCCTGTATGGGGGATCTTTCAATGGTTTTTCGTGTGGAACGAGCTAGGTAAACCAGTTTTAGAAGCAGTTTTCACCTCGTTACTTGCTGGCACTTTGTTTGGCTTTGTTATGGCAACCTTCTACTACATTAGACGTAAGCAATTAAATCTAACAGATTGGGGTTCATTGGAAGAATAAGCCCAAAACCTAACAAGTGTTTAAGACAGGCTTTCAGTGCCTGGAAACTTTATATCCAAGATTGGGCTTCGTGTTTACAGCGCTCTGTTTATTTTGGTTATTAGTATCGCTCACGCCTTTATGTATTGTCATTTTCTATCACTAAGAAGTGACGCTTTATGGATTCTAATTGAAAATTCGTTTGTGAAATAAAGAGTGAAGAGTCGCAACTGTTTTGACTCGACGGCTTTGTTATTTGATTGATTATGTCATAACATGATGTTATGACTCTACGCACATAGTTTGTTGTGAATCCCAAATTGCTTGTAAGAATTAGCTTACTGATTGTATGTGCGCATGCTTACTTATAGCCTAATGCTTTAGTGTTAAAATGAACGGAGTCAGTATGGCAAATATAAGTAAATTCTTGAATCAACAACTAAGGGCCGATGAAAGTGTAAGCTTCATTGCCTCTATATCTAAAAAACCTTTGTTAGCATATTTTATACTAACAGTAGCGCTTTGTTATTTGGTTAGTTTAATAGGCAACTTTGGCTACATATTTATGGCATTTATAGTGCTGGTGATGTTGTTTCAATGTGTCATATATGTTGTCTATTCTATTTCTTCAGAGTTTGTGGTCACAAGCCAAAGGGTTATCGGTAAAACAGGGCTAATATCGAGAAATACCTTTGAAATACCGCTAGAACAAGGCGAAGGCTTGCTTGTTAGGCAATCACTATTTGGAAGGATTTTTGGCTATGGGAGTATAGCTTCTTCAGGTACTGGAACAACAACGGTAGCAATGCTTTATTTAGAAGATCCTTTTTCGGTTCGTAAGCAAATATTAGATGCAAAATCTGTAGTTTTAGATATCACAAGCTCCAAAGAAGTTGCTCAATAGAGCAAAGGCATAATAAACGCTTCAACACGTGTGCCATTTTCGCTTCGCTACAATTTGGCACACATATACTCACCTATAAATCTGGTGTGATGTTTTTTAGGATAGGATTATAGAATGAACGAAGTTTTACACCCTAATAACAATCGACCTATTAGTTTTTCTGATTATGTTATATTAGCAGCAGAGGAAGGGTATCAATTACCTAACAATTGGCTAGGCGGCCGATGTCCAGTTTGTAAAAGAAGAATGAATGTTAGAAGTGGGCATAAAAAAGATGATGGCCACTTTTATCACATTGATAGTGATTTTTGCCCAACCAAAGATCCTTCGGCAAGACCATACATATCAAAAACACCAACTCAAGCAGACCCTATTGCTGAAGCTAGAAATAAAAAGTTCGCCAGTGAAAACATAGACAAAATCTGGGGGCGGTTAAATGAAATAGTTCCTTTCCTTGACTTTAAAGAGTTCATTCTAATACTAGATCAAGCTAAAAAACTTAGAGTGTACGCGTATGCGAATCTAGAGCCGAACTTATTACCCTACATTTATGCAACTTTGATTAATTTTCTTCCTAGTAAAAGTAAAGATAAGAACAGAAGACTTAAATTTTGTTTTTTCTTTGAGTCAGTGATTCAGCAATTTGATGAATTATGGATAGATAGAGGTGAAAATAGCCAGTTAACGAGAGTTTCATATAAAGGTGGAGAAACTAAAAAAGTGACGATCTTCGAGATGGAAAAAGATTATTTAAGTAAAGAATATTACCCATTGTCCGAAGGTAGAAAGAAATGGGCATCAGGTAAACTCTAGGATTAACACTCTCTTTAAGAGTGATTCACAGCACTAGATATTTTTTACTATACGATGTGTTGTTGTGTTTAAGGTGGTACACAGCAGCTTTGGAATTGCGTTGTTTACACTCCAACCGTGCTTTATGTTTTTACGGATAATAGAGATAATTATGGACTATGTTACTTTAGTAGTAGTTGTTATTTTTGCTTTGATTCCAGTTGTTTATGTAGGCTTTAATCTTTGGGAGTTATATAAGTCGTTTCCTAAAGTGAAAGTGGTTTGGAGTAGACTAGCTAGATTTGAGCAACACTTGTTTTTAATGGGATTAATGTTGTTTTTACCAATACCACTGATAAAGAATTCAGAGTTTAAGGATGTTTACGTTTTTGAACTCTTCATCGAAGCTTTTCCAGCAATGGCCGGTGGTATGTTTGTCGCAGGTTTGATTGCGTATGTTCGGGAACTACATGCTTATGAGGCTGAGCAACAGGTGTCTAAAGTAACTACACCAAATATAGCAACTCTTTATGGTGTCATGTTTTACCCTAAAAAGTAACACTTTATGGAGGTTGGTACGAATATCAAAGAGTCTGATTGGAAAGTTTTTTGCGAAATAAAGAGTGAAGCAGCGAAAGTGTTTTGTGCTCGTCAACTAGATGAAGCTATCAAAACGATTACTGATGAATCAGAGCCTGTAGGGGAAAGGTTCAACTTTATGTGTCAGCACTCTAAAGAATCTCAAAAGCAAATGAAGTCTATCTTTGATGGCCACTCTCGAAGCCGTGCATTTATCCAGCTCATGTAAATATGTGCGGAAGGCTTGGTTGCACCAGAACAATTCGAACGCCTTTCAGAGGAACTCAAAAAAGACATTACGAGTATTCTAGAAAGAAGAGCCTAAGGAAGTTTGGCTAATCAGGCCGCTTCTTTTTCATAACTGCAACCATCTCAATATTCCTCCTTTTTATTCGCGAATTCGGATATCCGCTACAATTTTGCCTCGGCAACCTCACTTATACGAGTTTTATTATACGAGTTGTATTGAAAATCTTAGAGTTACTCGTTTTTTTCTCCTTCAAAACGCCGTTTATTTTTAATAATTAGCACTAGAATTTGGATTGAGATTTCTTCCAAAAAAGTGTCAACGTTACTTTGTCAATAAAATCTCTCCCTAGCTCTTTAAATCCGTGCACTCTAGGTGAACTGAAAGTGTCACCTAGAGTGCGCGAGGGTGGGGTTTGCGGGAGTTTATGCTTGTGATGCGACCAGAGCCCCACCATCACAAATTCTTGGCCCCAAATGCTTTAATATTTATGGTTTTGTATGTGTGTTCGAGTTGTTATTCGGATTCCGAATCCATGATTTTTGGCCAGAGAAGCCGAGTGTTATGTTTTGAAAGTGAGTGTGCGGATCAGTGAATGCCTATAGGCCTTTAAAGTCTTAATACTGGATTAGTAGGTTTATTGGCTAATGGTTAGTTTAGGCGTGTTATGTCATTAAATGAGAGTTGTAGTGATTAAGCTGGAAGATGGTGTTAAGAATGAACGAAAGGCTAGAAGTGTTTTCTTGATCGCCCTTCAGTGTTGTTTGATTAGCCTAGAGTGTATTACGCGGTGGTAACGTCTTGTCCAATACATAGGAATGTAAATAGGCGGCTCTCAGCGATTTTTAGTTATGCCAAAGGAGTTGTCCCATTATTGATGACGATATTCGTTTTGAAGTGCGTACAAGGCCATACAAGTAACATTCTAGATGCTAGTCGGTTTTGTCTTTTTGTTTGATTAGCGTGTTGAACCTAGCGAAAAAGCGGTCTAGTCTTACTGTTAGAAAAACTACTGTATAAGTCCACCTTTCGTCCACCCTTAATCCACCCAAGCAAGATTGGGATAAAGTGGGGAAGAGGAAAGTTGATTATTTTCAGTGTATTGCGCGAGATTTACGACGTTTTTGAGGGCTCAGAAACGGTGAAACCCCGATGTTGGTAGCATCGGGGTTTCGAATTTCTAGATTTCTCGACTGGTAAGATCGATTATCTTTTCTATGCAGAAGGCTGGATTAATCCAATCTTATT
>NZ_JBFRRH010000185.1:0-323 GCF_041472995.1 Vibrio sp. 10N.261.46.A3
TGCGAGCAAACTGAAGACAACAGCCGTATCGTTCAAAAGCCAGCCCCCCAGAGCATCATCCCTAAAAGCTTTGCCACAGAAAGCTTGTTGACCAACATCATCCTTGGTAAATATCAATACGCGATGCCACTGTACCGCCAAGAGTCGCTGTTTACCCAGTCGGGTATCGAGCTATCACGAACTACCATGGCAAGGTGGGTTATCCAAGTCAGTGATAAGTTCGAACCTTTATATGAAGCGCTGAAAGCCCACCTTCTTCAACAAGTGGTGGTTCAAGCGGATGAAACGCCGCTCAATGTCCTCAAAGAAGATAAACAGTGTTA
>NZ_JBFRRH010000186.1:0-323 GCF_041472995.1 Vibrio sp. 10N.261.46.A3
TGCGAGCAAACTGAAGACAAAAGCCACATCGTTCAAAAGCCAGCGCCCCAGAGCATCATCCCTAAAAGCTTCGCGACAGAAAGCTTGCTGGCCAATATCATCCTTGGTAAATATCAATACGCAATGCCACTTTACCGCCAAGAGTCGCTGTTTACTCAGTCGGGTATTGAGCTATCGCGAACTACCATGGCAAGGTGGGTTATCCAAGTCAGTGAGAAGTTCACACCGCTGTATGCCGCCTTAAAAGAGCATCTACTCCAACAAGTGGTGGTTCAGGCGGATGAAACGCCGCTCAATGTCCTTAAAGAAGATAAACAGTGTTA
>NZ_JBFRRH010000187.1:0-223 GCF_041472995.1 Vibrio sp. 10N.261.46.A3
AATCTTTATAGTTATATCGACATTGGTGATTCGATGTAACGTTGTGCTCTTGGTTTGCTATTTAACTTATAAACAAGCTAAGTAAAAACAAAGAGTTTTAAATAGTGGCTGGGCTACCTGGATTCGAACCAGGGAATGCTGGCATCAAAAGCCAGTGCCTTACCGCTTGGCGATAGCCCAACAATGATATCACTTAAGATATCTAAATAATGGTGCGGTCGGA
>NZ_JBFRRH010000188.1:0-283 GCF_041472995.1 Vibrio sp. 10N.261.46.A3
TATTCTGTTCAACGATAAAGCTCAAGCCGTTAATGCCCTTTCTAAAATCGACGGGTGCCTTGTGGAGATAGATAACAGAGGTATCAAGGAACATTTTCATACGGCTGCGAGCTCCTTCAATAGAAGGCCGAGCCACTGAGGTGTGACATCACGAGGCACATGAAGATTGTGCTCTAAACAAAACTGAGCGGCAGACTGCTCACTATTGTAATACTTCTGCACAAGGCGTAGCCATTCTTGTTGAGATCTATGCTGAGACATTTTCGAGTACCTTTAACGATCA
>NZ_JBFRRH010000189.1:0-3113 GCF_041472995.1 Vibrio sp. 10N.261.46.A3
CGATTTAAAGACGCTTACGAACTAGCTGATCTGATCATCGGTTTGTCCAAAAGTTCCCATTTATAATGATCTTGCCGTGTCACCATCCACGAATAATAAGATTAACACTCCAATCCAAAGGAGATTTGAAGTGACCAAATGACGCTCTAAGGATGGCAAGATGTTCTGGTTCTGCTGAAGCAGAGTATGTGGATATGTTACAAGGGCCTGATGTATGTGAGGTTGGTCCTTCCAACGTTACTATTTTTTGATTAAGGTACCTACCGGGGTAAAAAGCAAAGCATACATGTAGCTGCGTTCCTTGGGGAACTCTTTCTTTGTGTTAGGGGTTGCCTGCCTTTTTCTTTATCTATATTTGTCCGGTAGATTTCGGGTCAAAGAGTGTTCGTTTCAACAGCCTTCATTCTTAGCTCCTTCAGGACTCTTTCAGAACACCCCTTGACTAATCACATGATCACTCTTTAACTCAGTGCTTATCAAAAAATCAAGGAGCGCTAGGCTCTTTGGTATAATCTAATAATTTTGTTAGTTCGTGCAATCAACTAAGTCATACCATCGTTTGAACAAGTGCCATATTGTTTGCTGTGTGGTAATCTGCGCTGTCATCTTATATGAAAATAAAAAATTAATGATTGAAGGAAGTCTTATGAACCTTACTTTAGATTACCTATCTTTGGGTATTCTGATCCTTGTACTGCTGATCTTAGTGTACGGTCTTATCATTATCCATGATATCCCTTATGAAATTGCGGTAAAACGTAATCATCCACATCAAGATGCCATCCATGTAGCAGGCTGGATCAGCCTCTTTTTCTTGCATATAATGTGGCCACTACTTTGGGTGTGGGCTATGTTGAGTGAGCCATTAAAAGTAGTGGATATAGAACAGTCAAAGCTCGATGAGCTTGAAAAACGAATCAATGCACTGCAAGCGAAAAGCGAGGAGAAGCTGTAATGGAAACCTTGATTATTCTTAGCTATATCGCATTGTGTGTGATTGTATTTCGCGTATTAAAGCTACCTAAAAATAAGTGGACAATTACCACAGCGACTGTCATTGGGGCTTTCTTAGTCGGTTGGATATTTTTATATATGGCGATGTATCAACCAGTGGCACGCGTAGCTGGTGTATACAGTATCACCACTCCAATCACCTCAGAAGTTTCTGGTGAAGTCACCGAGGTTTTTGTAAAAGGCAATGTTGCTTTGAAAAAAGGCGATCCTTTGTACCAAATCGATCCGACTCCATTTCAAGCAAGTGTAGACAAAACGAAAGCGCAAGTAACGGCGACGAAAGCTTCCCTTGATGAGCTTTTGCTCTCCAAGCAAAGCATCCGTGAGTCGATAAAGAAAACTCAAGCCCAGCTTATCTTCAACGAAAAGGAATTGAGTCGTTTTAATAAGTTGGCAAAGCGTGATTTTGCATCTCAAACAAAAGTAGACAAATTTACAGACACGATTGCAGAGCTGAATGCAGTTCAGGCACAGAACTACATTCAATTAAACGTTATTGATTCTAAGATTGCACAACAGCTGGCTGTAAAGAAAATGCACCTTGCAGAGTTCGATAAAGCTCAGTTCGATCTTAGTAAAACTTTAGTTGTGGCACCGACAGATGGCTATGTAACACAAGTCGCGTTGCGTCCGGGCATGAAGAGTCGTGTCCTTCCTTTCCAGGGAAACCTAGCGTTTGTGCACAAAGAGTCGAAGAGCATTATCGCTGCATTCAAACAAAACTCTGCGCGTTATATTAAGCCTGGCTACGAGGCAGAAGTGACCTTCAAAACCATTCCTGGCCATGCTTATCGAGCAAAAGTCGTCGATGTATTGGACATCTTTAAACAAGGTGCTATCACACCGTCGGGTAATTTAAATGACCCTCTTCAGAGGGTCGGTGGCCGTGTGTTAGTGAAAGTGGAACTTGTTCAGCCAGAATTATTGGACGGCCAGCCAATCCCTGCCGGAACAGACGCTCATGTTGCGGTGTATTCTCCCAAATGGGAGATGTTCTCTGTCGTACGTAAAGTCATTCTTCGCATGCAAAGTTGGCAAAATTGGATTTTTGAAGGTTAAGAGTTAGGTTGGGGAACTATACTGGAATTTCAGGTAGCCCAAATTGGATATAACTATCTGGGAGTTACATTTTTAAACTATTGCAACAAGGCCATGGGAATTTGTCGGCCTTGTTGTGTAATTAAGTTGAGAGATAGAGTCGTCTCCGTTTCGCGTTTTTCTTAGTGGTTGCAACAGCTTTTATATAGATCTGTTCATTCTGTTTGCTTTGTCTCCATAGCTTGTCGCCTTTCATCAATTCAAAAGGTCAGAGAATCACGATTGCAAGGAGCCTTATTGTATTCCGTCCAGTTAGTTATCTTCTTTTTCGCTTTACCCATGCCACCATAACTTTAACCATCACAAATGAACAGTTCGCATAGTTTGGAAAAGGTTCAACCAATACCTAGTGCTTACAAAAAAATCAAGGAGCGCTAGGCTCCTTGGTAAACGCCCCATGAACCCACGGGGCGATGTTGTTAATGTTTGAAGTTCCAAGGTAGGAGCGCATCGATATCAGGCTCTGCTTTCGCGAGCTCTTTCATGCACTTGACCATGTAGTCGTAGAGGATAAGGCCGTTGGCTTTCGCCGTCTCGACGATGCTGTAAAGCATCGCGCTCGCATCAGCACCATTTGGTGTGTTCGAGAAGAGCCAATTTTTTCTGCCAATGACCAGCGGTTTAATTGCGCGTTCAGCACGATTATTATCGATAGATAAATGACCGTCATCGATATGGCGGATAAGTTTCGGCCATTGGCCGAGCGTGTATTTTATCGCCTTGCCCAGCGAGCTAGACGCTAGCACTTGTTGAGTCGTCATCCACTCGTACAGCTCATCCAGTATCGGCTTGGCATGCAGTTGACGTTCTGCTTTTCGTGTTTCGACAGTCGCACCTTTTAAGCGGGATTCTATCCCATAGAGCTTCTGGATTTTGGCTAGCGCTTTATCTGCTTTGCCTGACTTACCTTTACCTTGAAGCTTCTTAGCATCCATGAACTTACGCCGTGCATGTGCCAAGCAACCAACATTGGTTACGTGATGAAGACCATCATAGGCACC
>NZ_JBFRRH010000190.1:0-580 GCF_041472995.1 Vibrio sp. 10N.261.46.A3
TAAACCTCAACTTTGTCTGCTCCTTCTGTGGTAACAAATGCACCTGTTGCTTGAGACACCACAGACCCAAAATCATCTTCATCAACGACAAATGTACTCGCAACCGTCGTATCAGTGATCGTTGGCGCATCATCGAGCACCTCAATTGGCAATACATATTGGTTAGAATCATCGCCATCACCATCAACAGCAACAACATCAAACGGTATTGTTAATGTATCGAGGTTATTTGGTGTCGTAGCGTGATTGAGAGGTCCAAGCAAGGTAAACGTATAAGCACCATCATCAGTCAGCACTAATGTGAAGATTGGCGCCCCACCTGGGTCAGTTGCCCCTTGGTAGGTGGTCGTGTTAGTGGCACCTGTGATCTCAGTGATCTTAATACCTTCATTGCCCGACGATAGCGTCGCTTCCAGCGTTGAGATATTGCGTAGTTCGTAAACCTCAACTTTGTCTGCACCTTCTGTGGTCACAAACGAACCTGTCGCCTGAGCGATAACAGAGCCTAAATCGCCTTCATCAACGACAAACGTACTCGCAACAGTCGTATCAGTGATGGTTGGCACATCATCCGTCACCG
>NZ_JBFRRH010000191.1:0-326 GCF_041472995.1 Vibrio sp. 10N.261.46.A3
GGCGATTTAGGCTCTATTGTTGCTCAGGCGGTAGGCTCGTTTGTTACCACTGAAGGTGCAGACCAAGTAGAGGTTTACGAACTACGCAATATCTCAACGCTGGAAGCGACGCTATCGTCGGGCAATGAAGGTATTAAGATCACTGAAATCACAGGTGCCGCTAACACGACTACTTACCAAGGGGCAACGGACCCAGGTGGAACGCCAATTTTTACACTAGTACTGACTGATGACGGTGCTTATACGTTTACCTTGCTTGGCCCTCTCAATCACGCTACGACACCAAATAACCTCGATACATTAACCATACCGTTTGATGTTGTTGC
>NZ_JBFRRH010000192.1:0-206 GCF_041472995.1 Vibrio sp. 10N.261.46.A3
TTTGTCGTTGATGAAGATGATCTTGGGTCTGTGGTGTCTCAAGCAACAGGTGCATTTGTTACGACAGAAGGTGCTGACAAAGTTGAGGTTTACGAACTACGCAATATCTCTACTCTAGAAGCGACGCTATCGTCTGGCAATGAAGGTATTAAGATCACCGAGATCACAGGTGCTACTAACACGACCACCTACCAAGGTGCAACTGA
>NZ_JBFRRH010000193.1:0-209 GCF_041472995.1 Vibrio sp. 10N.261.46.A3
ACATTTGTCGTTGATGAAGAAGATTTAGGCTCTGTTGTCGCTCAGGCGACAGGTGCATTTGTTACGACTGAAGGTGCAGACAAAGTTGAGGTTTACGAACTACGCAATATCTCAACTCTAGAAGCGACGCTATCGTCTGGCAATGAAGGTATTAAGATCACCGAGATCACAGGTGCTGCTAACACGACTACCTACCAAGGTGCAACTGA
>NZ_JBFRRH010000194.1:0-4592 GCF_041472995.1 Vibrio sp. 10N.261.46.A3
CCGAATTCCTCCAAAACTAAGCAACTAACACAAATCACTTCAGGCCACTTTTCGGCATAACCTCAACAGGTGGTACTTGGTGCCAAATAATGTCACTTGTGCCTGTATAGATTTTTGTCGTTTTAGCGTTCGCGTGTGCCATTCGCTCGGTAGCACTCTGCCCTTGCTGTTCAATCATGCGAGCAGCCAGCCCTCTTATTTCATGATAGGTCGGCCTTAGCGATTTCTTTAGGTGGCTATAGAGCCCTAAAGAGTCTCGAACCTTACTGAACTCTTTACTTATGTTGTGGTGATGTACTTGGTAAAGATGATCGGTCTCTTTTGAAATACCACGTTGCTGCTGTTTGGGCTTACGATGAACGATATAAGGACAAATCAATCTCGATGTTTTAGAGAGGTCGACAATGTCCTTAATCGTCTGAGTAACAGGAATGGCCACAGTGGAAGCATCGGACTTTTTCACCTTCTCTCGGTGAACATAAAGCATTCCATACACAGCATGCCCATCAACATACTCCACCTCTTTATCAGGGTTCCAAAGAATCCCACAAACACCTTCCCGTGGTTTGTATATCCGATAACGAAGCCTATAGATCTCCCTCACAGCATGAGTCGTCTCAAGAGTTAGGCTCATTGCTACCTTAAGAAACAGTGGCGCTGCATCGTAGACCTTTTGGTAGTCGTTCTGATTTTAAAAGCGACCGAATATCGCCTTTTTCAATTTCGATCCATAAAGAAACGTTAAACGCGGAAAAGCGGTGTGTCTCGGCGGTAATAATGATACTGTACTGAACAGTTTTATTTAGGTTGATTTAGTTATGCGCGCATCTACTGAAAAGAAAAGAACTCGAATCATCGAAGTAGCGACCGAACTGTTTATTGAGCAGGGTTACAAGGACACGTCACTCGATCAAATCGTTGCGATTTGTGGTGGTTCAAAACAAACCCTGTATCGTTACTTTTCCAACAAAGAAGGGTTGTTTGTTGAAGTTCTCGCGCATAACACCAAGATCAGCCTAGAGTCCGTTTTCCAACTTGCCGATAAACAGAATGAACCACTAAGAGAAACCTTAGAAGACTTCGCCAAAAAGTATCTACTAGGCATTTGCTCTAACCCAATCCTATCGCTTTATCGCATCATCTCTGCCGACTTCAACAAACATGACTCAGTTCCAAATCAGTTTTGGCAAACCGGGCCGCAGCGCATTCATCAATACTTAATTGAGTTTCTAAAAACCGAGACTATCAGCCAGCAGCTTAACATCGACGATGCCGATTTAGCCTGCGGGCAGTTACTCGCGCTGATCAAAATGGATTACCAGAACATGGCACTGATGGGCTTTGATTTCTTAAGCGATGAGGAATTGGATTCGCATACACAAAAAGCGGTGGCGGCATTCCTTAAACTTTACCAGCGATAAGAACCTCAAACCTAATAAACAAAGGGAGCACATTGGCTCCCTTTGTTATTTTTACTGCGCAGCCTAGTTACCTAGATGCCTAACTATCTGGGCTACTCGGGCTACTTTACTTTGTATCAGTGTGCTTCTTGTTTTGCGGCCAATTTCTTACCGATCAACAAGATTGGCGCAAGCGCAAAAATAGAGACAATAAACATCACCAAAGAATTACTCAATGCTAATGTCGTAGCTTGCTCCTTCACAACCGCACTAATTTGACTAATTCCGAGTGCCGGATTAGGTAAGCGGCCATGAGTCAAAATCGCGCTGCTCAATGCCTGTTCATACGCCGCAAACACATGGTTTGAACCGTCCAGTGTACGACCGATTTCGCCCGATGCTTGCGCGCTGTGGCTTTGAATCACACGAGAGAAAAACGCCCCGCCAATGACCCCGCCCATGGTTCGGAACAGATAGAAGTTAGCAATGCCTTCTAAGCGCTGTCCTACTTGGAAGTACATCAACACCGCAATCGTCACCGACACATTCAACAAGCCAACACCAAAACCTCGCAGCAGCATTGGGATGGGTAGTGACTCTGTGCCAACAAAACTTGGTAATTGGCTGAACTCGTGCACCGACAGCAGAATCATCAGCACGCCAAAAGGCACCACTGCATCTGCCAGTGGACGGCGGAAGTAATACACCAACACACTCACCAGCATGCCGACCAACATGGCGTAAAACGATGGTAATTGTGCATAACCCGCATTGAGGCTGTTGTAGTGCATCGCCATTTTTAGGAAGTTGGCAAACAACACTGTACTTGCCATCACGGCAAAGCCTGCAAGAAAAGCGTTGTACATAAACACGTTGGTCTTTAACTTGCCGTGCAATTGCATCGACGCAGTATCCAAATGGCGCGTTTTCACCAACTGATACACCGCCAACAAAACCAGTGCCGCAGCCACAGAAGAAGCCTGTACAAACCAGTCTGAATCCAACCAGTTGTAGTAACTGCCGCGCATTAGTAGGAACACCACCAAACTCATCGTTAACGCAAGTACGAGGTACACCGGACCTGAGGATTTTGGCTTGGTTTCAATCTCAATCGCCTGAGGTTTGTACACGCCGATCATCACTAGAGCTGAAAAGTACAACCAAGCCGAGACAACGTTCAAAAACGACCAGTCAAACACTTCGACAATCTCGGCGACCAACCACGGATAAGCGCCCATTGGTAACAGTGTTGAGAAGATCAGTGTCAGCGCAATAATCGCAGGCAACCAACGCTGCTCAAAAGTATTGAGTAGATAAAGGTTCACCACCACCAATAACATGCTCATGAAAAAGCCGCTTACTAACCAAGTTAGCGTGAACAACAACGCATGCTGACCAGTCCAATAGAGCACAAGGTTCGTTCCCAAACCCACCAGCAATGCAGAGTGCAATGGCAATGACGTACCAAGCTTACGCACCAAGATAGGGGTAAACATAAACCCCAACACTTGAGTGATCATAAAGCCGATTTTCACTAACTCGACTTCATCTGAGGACAAACCGGATGTGGCTGCCATCTCGTGGGACAACTCGGTAAACATCACCGAATTGATTCCAAAAGCCGCAATGGCGAACAGCGCAAAAATCAGCAGTGGTGAACGTGTTTTCATGACGATTAACCTTGCGTTGTGGTCTCAATCGACACTTCAGCCGACAAGCCAGGGTAGATGCGCTGTTTAAGCTCTTGTGGGATATCCAACTCAATACGCACTGGCACACGCTGTACTACTTTCACAAAATTACCCGTCGCATTTTGCGGTGGCAATAAACTAAACTGCGCGCCTGTTGCAGGGGTAATAGAAGATACACGACCATGCAACGGATGCTCAGGGAACATGTCTAACACCACTTCTACATCTTGCCCTTGTGCAACGTTCTCTAGTTGAGTCTCTTTGAAGTTTGCCTCAATCCAAACGTAATCCGGCACCATCACGATCAAACCCATGCCCGGTTGAACAAACTTACCTACTTGCACTTGTCTGTCTGCCACATAACCATCAAAAGGCGCTCGAACGATGGTTCGCTCAAGGGCGATATTCACCAGTCTCAAGTTCGCTTCGGCTTGCTTGCGTTGTGCGGTTAGCTGCATCTTTTCTGTTACTAGCGCATCAAGCTGCTTCTGTTCAACGGATAGCGCTAGCTTGGCAGTTTCAAGATTGCTGCTCGCTTCAATAGAACGTGTTCTTTGCGCTTCAAATTGGTTCTTACTCACCGACTGCTTTTGTACCAAGCGTGAAAGACGTTTGAACTCCGCCGCTTGATGTTCCGCATTCGCACTTGCACTGTGAATGCCCTGCTTCGCCTGCTCAATCTTTACAAGCTGCATTTCGGTTTTGGTTTGGTTTCCGGTCAGCGCAGCCTTTGCTACATCTAACGCTGACTTCGCGATTTCTTGATTGGCAATGAAATCTTCATCATCAATCGAAAACAGCGGTGCTCCTTTGCTCACCCACTGATTATCTTCGACAAAAAGTTGGCTTACCTGCCCACCAACTTCCGGTGAAATCGCTGTCACATCCGAGTGAACATAAGCGTTATCGGTAGTCACCGTATTCGGTTGGTATAACGCACAACCTGCAACGACTAACGAACCAATAACAAGCGACAACGCAATGACTTTCTTCTTCATTTTTAAACCCAACTTAATGATTTCCATCAACTGTACTGTACCGTACAGTTTTAGTAAAGGTACATTTGATCATTTATGACATAAAAAGATCCATCCCGCTGATATTAGAGATCTTATTTAGTCCCCCTTTTGAATGAAAGGAGAGAATTAAAGTGCTTATAGGGAGAAAAACGAAAAAGGCGACACTGAGGTCGCCTTTTGATTATGAAGAAATGCTTCGAGATTGAAGTCAGTGAATCTCGCTTATTACTGCGCTACCTTCACTTAAGGTTTGGTTGAGCTTATATAATCGAAGTCAAACGCAATGCCACTTTGGCTACATCCAAAGACACACCACCGATAAACTCACCTTTTAGGCTTATCGTCGCGTCTTCCGGTACTTTATTTATGGAAAGTATGGGGATTACGTCTACTGCCCACAATAATTATAAGGTGAATACTGCAATGCGTATTAGTTGCCATTCTTGCCAATCTAATTCAGCTAAAGTCAGTAAGAAAAAGAA
>NZ_JBFRRH010000195.1:0-271 GCF_041472995.1 Vibrio sp. 10N.261.46.A3
GATGGTACAACCAACGGCGTGGATGACTTCCTAACAGACAATGCGGAAATCAGCCTTGTAGTAACAGAAGTCAATGACCAACCGGTAGCAACCAATGTTGACTTGGGTACCATGCTTGAAGAAGGTCAGTTGATCATCAAAGCTGAAGACCTGATTGCAGCGACGACCGATCCTGAGGGCGATGCTATTACCGTGACTGGAGTCGTTATCGACCAAGGTCTGGGACAGCTTCAGAAGTTCGAAAATGTCGGTGGTGCGGATGACAACTCGA
>NZ_JBFRRH010000196.1:0-418 GCF_041472995.1 Vibrio sp. 10N.261.46.A3
ACTCTTAAACAGTTTGTTATGTATTATTAACTACATCGCTTCTTTCTTTAATTCGATTTCCATATTCCTTTGTTCTAAAGCCATTTCTCTTAAGATTTTTTTCTTTTCTGCGTCTACAAAACGCTTCAAGATTTGCTTCATAAGTGGCTGATAACCTATTCCATTAAGCTCTGCTATATCTTTCAAATCTTCAATTAAACTTTTCTGTAACCTGATTGAAATCATTTGTAATCCTAACTTATCGTCAAGCTTCTCACCGTCATTCTTTGACTTTCTTACAAATTCTTCACTTCTACCAAGTTTGCCAGACTCCCATGTTTCTATTTCAGCTGCATCTTTTATCAAGCTCATAGTGGGATTCCTCATTTCATCATACCTTTTTAATTATACTATTATAATTTAACTTTTAACTTTTAAC
>NZ_JBFRRH010000197.1:0-647 GCF_041472995.1 Vibrio sp. 10N.261.46.A3
CCGCTTATACGCATAACGCCGCATTAAGGTGTGAGCGGCGCTTGGCTATACTTGAGTGAAGCGAAACTGCCAAGCGTTGCGAATCACTCTTAAATGCTTTGTTATGTATCTGAACTATATGACTTTTACAAAATATACTGGCGACGTATTTTCAGGAAAAGTCGATACAATTGGTGCAGCTTCAACACCCCATGGAAAAAACGTTTGCTTGTTGCAAGCAGTACAAGTTGCAGCATATTCGCCGTTAACTTGAAATACTCCATTAAGAGCTGCCTGATATTTCGTGCCACATTCTTTACACACTACATTAGTTATTGAGTACGACATTGCCACCTACCTGTTTGATTTATAGTAAGATCGTGAACCAATTTTTTTGAATTCTACTTTGTTCTGATCTTGTAAGTGGCGAGCTAACGTTGCGAAAAGCCACCCAGTTTTATTATCAGTTTTGTTACCTTGCGGGTAAGCATTCTTAGTAAGATTAAGCTGTTGCTTGATAAAAGCTGCTGGCACCCAACCTTCGTTAAACCCTGATTCAGACTTAACTATAAAGCTTAATACTTGCTCCGCCATCTCATTAAACAGTTGATCTATTTGATTCTTTTCTTCCACCAATGCCTCCTGACACATAACGCCCAATTAAGGTG
>NZ_JBFRRH010000198.1:0-262 GCF_041472995.1 Vibrio sp. 10N.261.46.A3
GAGTACCCACACAGATTGATTAGGTTTAGAAAAGTTAAGAGACGATATTGGGTCTGTAGCTCAGCTGGTTAGAGCGCTCGCCTGATAAGCGGGAGGTCGGTGGTTCAAGTCCACTCAGACCCACCAATATCGACCTAGATGGGGCTATAGCTCAGCTGGGAGAGCGCCTGCCTTGCACGCAGGAGGTCTGCGGTTCGATCCCGCATAGCTCCACCATCTTTAAGTATTCTCTTAAGAGAGTCTTTAAAAATGGTTCATTTTA
>NZ_JBFRRH010000199.1:0-1063 GCF_041472995.1 Vibrio sp. 10N.261.46.A3
GCGGCACTTATACCGAGAATGCGCCAGAGACACTTCGAGTAGAAGTTGCAGGCGTTCCTCAAGATGCCTCTATCTATTATCCAGACGGTACAACCTTGGCTAGTTATGATCCAGTTACGCAGATCTGGACACTGGATGTTGCTGCGCAGTCACTTGATAAGATCGTATTCAATTCAGGTGAGCACAATAGCGATACGGGTAATGTATTAGGTATCAATGGCCCGCTGCAGATTACCGTTCGCTCTGTTGATACTGACGCAGATAACACCGAGTATTTGGGTACGCCAACCAGCTTCGATGTTGATTTGGTGATCGATCCTATTAACGATCAACCTATCTTTGTAAACGTAACGAATATTGAAACATCTGAAGACATTAGTGTTGCCATCGACAATTTTAGTATCTACGACGTTGATGCTAACTTTGATAATCCAGATGCTCCGTATGTTCTTACGTTGCAAGTCGATCAAACACTGCCGGGAGCACAGGGTGTGTTTGAGTTTATCAGCTCTCCTGACGTGACGTTTGTATTGCAACCCGACGGCTCATTGGTGATTACGGGTAAAGAAGCGGATATCAATACTGCATTGACCAATGGAGCAGTGACGTTCAAGCCAGATCCAGACCAGAACTACCTCAACCAGAGTGGTTTAGTCACGATCAATGCAACGCTCGATGATGGCGGTAATAACGGTCTGATTGATGCTGGAGATCCGAATACCGCTCAAACCAATCAAACCACCTTTACCATTAAGGTGACGGAAGTGAACGATGCTCCTGTTGCGACAGACGTTGATTTCGGTTCGATTGCCGAGGAAGGCCAACTTGTTATCGTTGAAAGTGACTTAATTGCAGCAAGCTCTGATCTTGAAAACCATAACCTCACGGTAACCGGCGTAACTCTTACTCAAGGGCAAGGTCAGTTAACGCGCTTTGAAAATGCTGGTGGTGCTGATGACGCTGGGATTACGGGGCCATTCTGGATATTTACGGCCGCTGATGATTTCAACGGTGACGTTAAATTCGATTACAACATCATCGATGATGGTACAACCAACGGCGT
>NZ_JBFRRH010000200.1:0-1277 GCF_041472995.1 Vibrio sp. 10N.261.46.A3
CTTTTGGCTCTAAAGAGTATTGTAGTGGCATAGTGAATTTGGCCACCTGATTAAGAGGTGATGTATGATCATCTCAAGACTAAAACAGGTGACATTATGACTAAGCGAGATAGACGCACTTTTAACCAAGAATTTAAACTTGAATGCGCTCAACTGGTGCTTGATCAGGGGCGAACTTATAAAGAAACCTGCGAAGCAATGGGTATTGGAAAAACCACGCTAGAAAGCTGGGTAAGGCAACTCAAAGTTGAAAGGGCTGGCAAGACACCCAATGCATCGCCGCTAACTCCAGAGCAAAGAGAAATTCGCGACCTTAAAAAGAAAATCAAGCGTATTGAAGAAGAAAAGGAAATTCTAAAAAAGGCTACGGCTCTCTTGATGTCAGACTCCCTGAACGGTTCTCGATGATCGAGAAACTCAAGAAGAGCTATGCAGTGAAACAGCTTTGCGAAGTGTTCGGGGTTCATCGCAGTAGTTATCGTTATTGGGTAAACAGAGATAAAGCTCTAGCGTCAGAGCGTGTACTTCTTCGTGCCGAAGTTCGACGAGCTCATGAGATTAGCAATGGTTCAGCAGGAGCGAGAACCATTGCTGGCATAGTGACAGCAAGAGGTATTCCACTTAGTCGTTATCGTGCAAGCAAGTTCATGAAAGAACTCGATTTAATCAGTGGTCAATTACCAAAATATACGTACAAGAAAACACCGCAGGAGCACGTTCATATACCGAACCATCTTAATCGTCAGTTCGCGGTAACTGAACCGAATCAAGTCTGGTGTGGGGATGTGACCTACATCTGGACAGGACAACGATGGTCTTACCTAGCGGTTGTTATTGACCTATTCGCTCGAAAAGTCATTGGCTGGGCAATGTCTAACTCCCCAGATAGCGCATTGACAGGTAAGGCGTTAACCATGGCCTATGAGAGCCGTGGGAGACCGTCTGGCGTGATGTTCCACTCGGACCAGGGTTGCCACTATACGAGTAAGAAATATCGTCAGTTGCTATGGAGATATCGAATTAGTCAAAGTATGAGTCGTCGAGGAAACTGTTGGGATAACAGCCCTATGGAACGTGTGTTCAGAAGCTTGAAGACGGAATGGGTACCAAAGAATGGCTATAGAAGCTTTACAGAGGCGTGCCAAGCAATAACAGATTATCTGGTTGGTTATTACAACCAGTATCGTCCACATCAATATAACGGTGGATTAACACCAAATGAGTCGGAACGACAGTTCTGGTTCCCTTATAAAACTGTGGCCAGTTTTACTTGACCA
>NZ_JBFRRH010000201.1:0-218 GCF_041472995.1 Vibrio sp. 10N.261.46.A3
CCTGTTGTGAATACATAGCAACAGGAGGCAAACCGGGGGAACTGAAACATCTAAGTACCCCGAGGAAGAGAAATCAACCGAGATTCCGAAAGTAGCGGCGAGCGAAATTGGATTAGCCCTTAAGCTTTTAATGAGACAGATGAAGGCTCTGGAAAGTGCCGCAATAAAGGGTGATAGCCCCGTAATCGACATCTCATCATCAGTGAAAACGAGTAGGG
>NZ_JBFRRH010000202.1:0-218 GCF_041472995.1 Vibrio sp. 10N.261.46.A3
CCTGTTGTGAATACATAGCAGCAGGAGGCAAACCGGGGGAACTGAAACATCTAAGTACCCCGAGGAAGAGAAATCAACCGAGATTCCGAAAGTAGCGGCGAGCGAAATTGGATTAGCCCTTAAGCTTTTAATGATGCAGGTGAAGAGTCTGGAAAGTCTCGCAGTAAAGGGTGATAGCCCCGTAACCGACACATCATAATCAGTGAAAACGAGTAGGG
>NZ_JBFRRH010000203.1:0-2537 GCF_041472995.1 Vibrio sp. 10N.261.46.A3
TTCTACTCCATTCACATAACAGCTATATTAGACAGAAAAATTCTGCAATTAAATACAGAATTATTCTGTCTAGTATCTTAATGACGTAAACGATACCCCGTTTTTATGAAAACTAACAGTAACTTAAGCACTACATCCTCTTTCCTACATCCCAAAATACAGAATTTTTCTATATAGCATGAATTGATGTGCCAAACTGAAACTCATGTATGGATAACCAGTTACAG
This sequence comes from Vibrio sp. 10N.261.46.A3, assembly GCF_041472995.1. Taxonomy (NCBI): domain Bacteria; kingdom Pseudomonadati; phylum Pseudomonadota; class Gammaproteobacteria; order Vibrionales; family Vibrionaceae; genus Vibrio; species Vibrio sp. 10N.261.46.A3. Next base: position 228 of record NZ_JBFRRH010000203.1, read on the forward strand.
TTTAATGAAAAAATCACCATTTCTATCGTATATACAAGAATACATGCTTGGACGGCACTATGCCCTTCGTACAACGGAGGCGTACATTTATTGGATTCACCAATACATTCTTTATCATGATAAAAAGCACCCAAAGAGCTTAACTTCTAGACATGTAGAGGATTTCCTAACGCATCTGGTTGTTAACAAAAAGTCAGCGAGGAAAACGCAAAGTCTGGCTCTCAATGCGTTAGTCTTTTTATACAAAGAAATTATTCAAGAACCCATAGAACTTGATATGCAGTTTCGGCGCTCAGATAAATCAAGAAAATTGCCAACAGTCATGACTCCAGAAGAGATTGGAAGGCTATTCAATCACTGTTCACCTAACTACAAATTACCTTATCAATTAATGTATGGATCAGGGTTGCGTTTAATGGAGTGTCTACGCTTACGTGTACAAGATATCGATTATGCATATAAATCTGTACGTGTATGGCAAGGGAAAGGAGGTAAAAACCGCATAGTGACAATAGCTCCAGAGCTTTTCCCCGCTATCAAACAACAGCAACAGAGATCCGCGAGTTACTATCATCAAGACATGAATGACACAGTTTTCTCTGGTGTATACATACCTGAAGCTCTCGCTAGAAAATACCCGAGCGCAGAAAGGAGCCTAAATTGGCAATTCCTCTTTCCCTCTAGTCGTTTGTCGCCAGATTTACAAACAGGCGAGCTACGTAGACACCATATTCACCCAACAGCGCTTCAAAAACACATTAAGGTAGCAGGCCAAAAAGCCAACATTGACAAAAACATCTCGTGTCATACTTTAAGGCACTCATTCGCTACGCACCTTCTTCAAAGCGGAGCGGATATCAGAACCGTTCAAGAACAACTTGGTCACACCGATTTGAAGACAACGCAAATCTATACTCACATCATTGATAGAGGCGCCAATGGCGTTGTTAGCCCACTATCAAGAATATTCGTAAAATAACGATAAATGAAATTCGGATTCCGAATTCTGAAATGACTTCATAATCACGAAACAGGGCACTATCACCTGCTTTTTGGGCTGAGGCCTCTAGTCACTCCAAAACTCAATAACAATTTATGTGTGTGTTTTTCTCTGCAGCAATGGCTGCGTATCACCTATTATTGTTACGCCACCATTACCCAATTTACAACTTTCATGGCGCTCACAACGCCCTAACACGCACAATAACAGGATGCCTAACAAACACATTATTAAACAGCGAGTTGCATGTTTCCTACTCTCTACTTCGAGCTTTCGAAAGAGATATTTCACAATTTTCATCAATAACAGTGTTCGAAAAAGAACATATGTCTCAAAAACATACACACCATCAATATGAATGTTACTGCATGGTAAACTGCTTTTATAAAAAAGCAGGAATAAAGAATGATTACTAAGGATAGAGATTCAAAAATCGACAACAGTCTTCAACAGAAAGCTGGCGCAAAAGTAGAGCAAGATGTCGCGTTTTACTTACGCAGAGAGTTTGGAGATGCAAATGACGTTTTCATTATTAATGACCTACGCATACAGTTTAAAAATGAAACTGCTCAGATCGATCATTTAGTCCTTTATAACAAAGGATTTATCATTATTGAGTCGAAATCGATTCGTGGTGAGGTTAAGGTCAACAATCAACTCGAATGGAGCCGAACCGTAAGAGGGACTTGGACAGGAATGCCCTCGCCTATCGAGCAAGCTAAGTTGCAAACCAAACTATTGAAAGCACTGTTAAATGACAACGCTAAGTCGTTGCTAGACCGAATTGCGTTTGTACAAGCGTACTTTGGTGGTCGCTGTTGGGATCAACTCTGTGCCGCGTCCAATGACGCTCTAATCGATCGAACTTCTATCCCTAAAGATATATCGAAGAAGCTCATTAAAGCCGAGTCTATTGGTAGCTGCGTTAAGAGTCTCATCAAAAAGCACCGCGTAGGTTCAATTCTAAATCCGAACCCTACGTTGAATCGTGATGAACTGTACCGCCTAGTTCACTTTCTAAATGAACAACATGTGCCTACGTCCTCTCCGGCTCCCAAAGTACATCTCGCAGAATTGAGCGAAACTGAAAAGGTAGACTTGGTTCCAGCTCAAGAAGCAATTGAAGAGGCCAAAGTTCCACAAATAAGGCATGGTTTTAATTGTAAGAAGTGTCAAAGCCCGCAGACCGAACCGAGGTATGGAAAGTATGGGTATTACGTCTACTGCCCACAATGTAAGGTGAATACTGCAATGCGTATTAGTTGCCATTCTTGCCAATCTAATTCAGCCAAAGTCAGTAAGAAAAAGAA
>NZ_JBFRRH010000204.1:0-207 GCF_041472995.1 Vibrio sp. 10N.261.46.A3
GCTCTTTAACAATTTAAACCTATCAATCTGTGTGGGCACTCGTTGATGAATATCAAAACGTTATTTGTTCTTTTTCGAAAGAGCGTAATAGCAGTTACTTCGGTAACACAATGATTTCAATGAACTGAGTGACCAATACGTTTAACTACTTGTAGTTATTCGGCACAGTCAATTCATTACCATTCTGTTGGAATGGTAATAGCTTTA
>NZ_JBFRRH010000205.1:0-733 GCF_041472995.1 Vibrio sp. 10N.261.46.A3
TTGTCTTCAGTTTGCTCGCACTGACGACAAGCATACTTAGGACGAACATATTCCAGCACTTTGAGCACGGCTGGTGAGAACTCAAGTTTCTCACTGCGGTCTTCACCGATTTTATGCAGACTATGTTGGCAGCATGCACACTGTTTTTCATGGTCGTCTAAATCGAGTTCGATAACCTCACGAGGCAAAGTCTTTGGAAGGGGCTTGCGTTTACCACGTTTCTTCGTTGTGGTCGTCGTCGTTACCTCAACCTCTTCTTCCTTAGCGGCTTCACATTCCACTTCGTTGAAGAGGTCACCTTGAGATTCATCGTAAGGCTTTAACGCCTCCGAGCGTTTTGCGAACTGGCGGTCGAAAGCAAGTTTGAGTTGCTCAAGCAGAGATTGACGCTCTTGTTTCCATTGGTTTTCTGACGCCATCAGCGCTTTCACCATCGCTTGTAGCTCGGCAACATCTTGGCTTTCTGGGTTGATATCTGGCGTCTTTTTCATGGCATTTATTATACTTAAATCATGCCATTTACGCTTGGTAGATAAGGCTTTATTATCGATTAAGTCATTGTAAAATCGTTTATTTGAACGGGTTTATGGCCGATAATCGTGAAGCCAGAAAGCAGTCTATCAAGCTCGAATTGAGTCAGGGTAAACACTTCATTTTGCTCTTTTGTAGGCCATTTATACTTGGCTTTTTCAAGGCGCTTATACCAAAGCGCAAAGCCAGTTTTATCCCAGTA
>NZ_JBFRRH010000206.1:0-440 GCF_041472995.1 Vibrio sp. 10N.261.46.A3
GACACAGCTTGCCACTCTAAGCTTTCTCCATCAGAGGTTAAGCCCGCAATCACTAAATTTTCATTAACCAACTCATACTTCACAACGCCATCGGCACCTTCATCAATCGTGAATAGTCCATTAATAATGGTGTCTTCAGATTGATCTGAACCAATACCAGTAAGATCGTCTTCATCGACAACCGCTTCACCCGTTGGCGCCGTCATTACTGGCGTGTCATCGATCACCTCGATTGGCAATACATATTGGTTAGAATCATCGCCATCACCATCAACGGCAACGACATCGAATGGAATCGTTAAGGTATTGGAGTTCGGGCTTGTTGGATGGTTCAGAGGACCTAACAACGTAAACGTATAAGAGCCATCATTCGCTAGCGCGAGCGTGAAGATAGGAGTCCCGCTTGTCGTCGTACCTTGATAGGTCGTTGTGTTAGCCGC
>NZ_JBFRRH010000207.1:0-1925 GCF_041472995.1 Vibrio sp. 10N.261.46.A3
ATTTATAATGATCTTGCCGTGCAAGTAAGGTTCTAACTCTTCATAAAACGCTATATAAAAGAGAATAATTATGATAATGGCACCATTTATACCAATGTTAGTTTGAAGCATATAAATTCTGACAGCTAACACCTAGCTCCCGATGATAACCAATCCCAAGAATGCTGACCTCCATTCTTGGAACTAGTGACAATGCACGTTTGATTAATGAGCTAGTTCGCATGAGTCAAACTAGATCCGCAATGATTGTGTTGTTGTCATTGTTAGCATGCTCCTTCACTAATCCAAACGTCTGTGACCCAGGATTGACTAAGCTTGGTTATGTCATTTCCTGGTAATTGTTTTACAACAAGACTTGGTCATTAATCTAGATCTTGAATGAAAGCTGAGTAAAACAGGTCGTAAATTGAGATTCAGCTCCCTAAATTTAGGAAAAAACCTGCACCTTATAACCTCGCTGCTAACCTTAATTTTTGATACACTCCACCACAGGAAATACAACATACGAATTACTATGAAGCTTTATACGATCCAACATTCATTGGCACTTCTTAGCATTCAATTAATCATAACAAGTTGGTGTCTATTCACATACTCTCATTTACCAAACACTGTTCTTAATTCTATGGTTTTGGTTATTTTTGTTTTTTTATTAACCACCTATACTCTTCCATCAAAAAACAGACTGTTTTTAAATAAACAGCACGAACTCATTATTACACTTTTAAGTAGTTATGGTATTTCAGCCCTATTTATTATACTTGTCCGAATAGATTACTCTCGTCCTGCTTTGATTATAGGGGCTGCCTTAACCTTTATTTGGATTATCATATATTATCGTTTGCATAAAAAGCAAAATATTACATTATATTCTCTTACAGGCTCGGTAGATAATGTTGACTCACGTTATAAAAACATTACTGTATATCAGTATCAGAAAGACATATCACTGCATCAAATCAAAAAAAGCTCCGATGGACTAGTTACTAACCTCCATGAAATATACTCAACAGATACGGTTCAACTCCTTGCAGATTGTGCTCTTGCTCAAATTCCTGTTTATCATTCAGAAGTAATTACTGAGCGCTTAAATAGACAAGTATCAACCACTCATTTATCCGAAACCACCTTACAATCTATCATCCCAAACTCTAGATACTTAAAAATAAAGTCCGCACTAGAAGTCGCTCTTATTCTACTATTTCTTCCTATAACTATTCTTTTATGTTCTATTATTTCAGCTCTACTTTACATTCAAGATCCAGGGAAAGTAATATATACCCAAACTCGAGTTGGCAAAAATGGCACAAACTTTACGTTATACAAATTTAGAACCATGTACAACTCAACATCAATCAAAAATGCGAAATTTGCAACCAAAGAAAAACATCGAATTCATTCCATTGGAGCTTTATTAAGAAAATTCCGATTAGATGAGATCCCACAGCTTTTAAATGTATTAAAAGGGGAAATGTCATTAATAGGACCAAGGCCTGAGCAGCCTATATTTGTTGAAATATATAAACAACAAATCCCATTTTACAACTATCGCCACACGGTAAAGCCAGGAATCACAGGCTGGGCACAGATAAATCAAGGATATACCGACAATTCAGAATCAACGCAGACAAAGCTAGGTTATGATCTCTATTATATTAAGCACTACAGCTTCGAGTTAGATTTAACTATCGCAATAAAAACAGTCAGGACCTTACTAACAACTGATGGATCTGCGTAATGAAACAAAGAAAAATAGTACATATACTCATTGACAATGCCTCTCGACTTGATTTTTTCCAACGAGTTCTTAACAATGAAAACACTACGCCCTCTTGTGTATTTCATTCGAATATCTATACCTATGTGCTAGCAAAAACAAAAAAACATCCTGGCAGCCATATTTTACTTATACCGAATCAACTTGA
>NZ_JBFRRH010000208.1:0-4923 GCF_041472995.1 Vibrio sp. 10N.261.46.A3
TCAATGATCACGGGTATATTAATTTAAAAATAGGATTATTATGAAAAACACAGCAATATCATTGTTGATTGCATCTATTTCTCTTGGAAATGTAGTTAATGCAGAAGAAATTGTACCAACGGATGCTGAATTAACAGGGCAACGAGTGTATCACCACATGGAAAACATGATTGGTTTCATGGAGAAAAATGGACTAAATCAATTTGAATTTCCTGGCTTAGCCGATCATACCTGGGACGTTATCACGCCTGCACTGGACCACATTTACGCTAAAGCGATGCTTGACGTATCCAATGGCCCTATTGAAGTGACGGTACCAGCTCGTGAATCTAGTCGATATGCTTCATTCCATTTACTGGACGCTGAGCATTTCGCGGCTTATCACGAAGTGACTCCTGATGAAGGTGGAACCTACCTTATTGTTCGTTCTGGTTCAGATTATGACACGCCAGAGGGGAACTATATCGACACCATCGAGGTCAACGATGACCTGATTTTTGCTTTTATTCGAGTGCAAACATTCGAGTATCGTGACAACGGAGGGGCTGATGAGTGGCGTAAGCAACTTGTTATCGACAATCACTCAGCTGTTTCAAATGTTGTATTGCCTGATCGTGCCAATGTTCGAGAGGTCCTCCGCTTTGCAGACCAAATTACCGATGGCTGGGTTCAGACTCACGACAACATCCAAACCATTATCGCAGATGAAAACTTCGACCAAGAAAGGCTAACCGAGGTTAGGAGTTACGTGCATAACTTAGCCTCGTCCGGGCTAGTAGTGAACAATTTGTCTGGCTTTGAACACCCTGGTCATGTTGATGATCTTGCCGATGAAAGAAGACGTTCAGTATTAACGCATTTAGGGCATCTTGGCTTTCCTGCAGAGCATGCATATTATGAGTTGATCCCGATGACGCCTGAAGGCGAAAAGTTGAACGGAGCTGAAGATTTTGTCTTGACTATGCCTCATGACCAAGCCGTTGGACAATTCTGGTCTGTCACGCGTTACTCGGATGAGACCCGTTTGCCTCTCGATCCTGCAACGATTGGTGGGTCACAGCGACAAGTATGGGCTGGAGGAAACACGTCACCTGACGCTGATGGCAATATCACCATTACGTTCTCAAGCCATAATCCAGAGAACGAAACCTACTGGATGCCAGTAGTGGATGGCGAAGACTACTACTTTGTCGTTCGTTACTACCTACCTCAGGAAGGCTTAGCAGGTAGTACCGTGCAAAGTTTGATTTATCAGGGCTCACCTTTGGAAAGTCTAATGGTTCCGAAAGCTTCGTTTAACTATGGAAATTAATGTTTATCGGGCAGCTAAGGACAGCGCCTTATTCCCATGAGCTACCGATACGAATTTAATTGACCTAATTAGCATGCGAAAAGATTTGATCGATTTCTTTGTGCAACCATGTCACTAAGGGTGTTCTAGAGAGTTTCGATGGGATGAAAGCACCAATATCACTACTTGGTGTGTCTTCTTTGTTCGGGGATATAAACCTCGTCCCTTTTGGGAGTTCGGTGTCAAAGATATCGATGCAAGGCATTAGTGCGTTGGATTGAGATACAACGTGCAAACAGATACTTAACTGGTCTGCTCGAAGTGCCACGTTTGGTGTGACTCCCGATTCGCGTAACTTTGTTTCAATTAGATTCTCTTTTTTATTGAAATCTGGAAGTTGGAGAAGAGCGAGAGGGTATTGCCCTACATCGTGAGCAGTACGCTGGGTGTTGATGATTGGGTGTCCTTCTCTGCAGACAAGCTTGAAGGTACATCGCGCCACTTTCTTCTGAATTATTTGTTTGGAAATATCGAGCGGAAGATAGTTAATACCGATGTGCACTCTTGCCATGGCCAGGTTATGCTCGGTATCTTGACCCCAATTGATTATTTTCAATGTTGCATTTGGCATTGAGGCGCTAAGGTGTGTATACAATTTTCGGGAGATAGGGCGATACATTGAAGTATTGATGGCTATGCAAATATCACCAGTGTACTCGCTAGGTTTGAAATTTTGGTTTCGAGAAAAAACATCTTCCAGTAACTCGAATAGCGCCGGTAATTTATCTAGAAGCTCTAAACAATAAGGCGTTGGTTCTAACCCGTATTGTCGGCGGATGAATAATTCGTCACCAATATCTTCACGAAGTTTTTTGAGCTGTTTGCTAACCGCAGGTTGCGACAAAAACATTCGTTCCGCAGTACGTTTAGTATTGCGTTCTTCTCCAAGAATTTTGAGAAGTTTAATAGAGTTAAAATCCAGTTTCCTCAACAGACCGTCATCCATAACCGTAGCTACTATATTTTGTTGATTTTTATACAATAGTACATGGGTGAGTCTGTTCCCGCCAGATGAAGGAGTAGGATGTGTGAATTATCGTGGAATCGCCAATCTATTTTTTGTTGTTATCTGGAACATAACTCAAACATCATGCGATCAATTTAACAAGCGAGGCACCTAGGGTTCTTTACTAGTCTTTAACAGCTTATATATTTTACTCTGTTGTTCGGTGACATCCTCATAGTGTTGGTTCAATAGCGCGCTGTTGATACCGACCTTGAACAGTATGTACGTTTCTCCATCGACCTCGAACCAATTGAACGTTCCATGCTGGTTATACGTGGTCATTGTTTTGTTTATCCTCATGAAATATACATCAGCAGCGCAAAACATGCAGACGTACATAAGCCAAAGAAAGAAAAGAAAAACCACGAGCCTAATGCTGTTTTTTCTTTTCCTACCTCTTCATTGCCTTGCTGCCAACCAAGTTCACGAACCTGAGCCTTTGTAAGGTTTAAGTCTAGTCTTTCTATGTATCTGTTGAGTTCGTCATTGTGTACTGAGCTAATCATGTTCTATCTCCCCTAATCATTTGATTGGTATTTTAGGGGAGCTCAGAGTTTGGTTAAATTAGATATTTTGTAACAAGCGTTTAGATAAATAGAACATGATGAATAGCAAAAAGCCTCCGTCGTGGAGGCTTTGGTTAGAAGTGGTTTAGTCCATGGCTATCGCTATGTTTAAGCCCAAAAACTAAGTCTATGTCGAGGCTCAAGTTTAAGACTGCGATGGGGATACAAACCGGGTTTTCGATTCGTTTAATTGGTCAAAGAGGCTAAAGAATCCTCTCACATCATCTTTGTGGTTAGTGCTCACGTCAGCGCTTTCTAGCATTTGGTCTAAGCTCTTCTCCCCAACAAAGTACTCTGCCCAAGTGCGTTTAGATACGCTGATTTCAAGGTCAGCTTGGCGATTGTAGTCTTCGGTGTCTGAGATAAACTCAGCGACAGTGCTACGTACATGCAATCCCATTGTTGGGGCATCCGAGTCTTTTATCGTAATTGCCATCATTTGGTCTTCCCCATAGCTTGCGATTGGGTCTAGACGCACTCGAAATTGGCCCACCAACGTCTCGGCTGGGGATCCTATGATTGAATTAGCATCTGAAAACACCACGCTTGGTATTTGGACTTTTCCTTCTAATTCAAGAGCCTTGGTTAGATACCAAGATCGGGGGATTGATGCCTCTGTTTGGTAGCCCATTTGTCTTAATGTGTCTGCCAAAAGCTGTTTAGCTTCTTCATCGTTCGGGACAACACGGACTAAGTAGCCGCCGAGTTCTGCTGACCATGCGAGTTCATTGTTGGCAATAGTCTTGTTTAGCTCTTGTTTTACCGCGTCTACTCCCCCAAACCCTTCAATGATTTTCTTAGCTTGAAGATTCGGCTCAATACGGTTTAAGGTTTCAGCTTCACCGTTAAACCAACCAAGCGCATGGTAATAGATGTTTTTCGGATAATAAGAAAACTCACCATAAGTCATCTGGTTATGGGGTAATTCGGCGAGATCTTGTGGTAACTGAACCGAGTAGGTTAACTCTTCAGGTGTTTTACCTTGCAGAATCCCTCGAATAGTTTGGTCATAGAGGTACATAATTCCATCATAGTAACCGTTCAATGTGGTTTGGATCTCATCATGGCCACTGAGTGGTTCAGTGTGCGTGTTGATAAGATGTTCTGGATTTAAGTCTCTGATAAGGCGGATACCTTCAGCCCAGACTGTCGGATCACGATACACTGAACCTCTTAATGTGTAGAAGTTCGGGTAAGTTGGCCATAGGTGGTTGTTGAGTACCGTTTTGGACTCAGGCAGATAGACGATCACTTGATCGTCGGTATCACTATCAAAGTCGGTGTAGAAAACCATCTCGACACCATCAACCGTCATTGTTTGGCCTTGTGTCACAGGAGTATTTACTGGCACAAACCCTTGTGTTTTACCTATCGGTGTTGGTGATTTTGCGTCAGGCCCCTCAGCAGGCAGAAGCACCGAAAATTGCTCATAGGCACGGGCTGTTAGCGTTGGTGATAATTCAGGAATCGACGCACCTAATCCACCGCTTTCTAGAACGTTTTTGTTGATCTCTGGATGACCAATCACTTTGAGCTCGCCATCAAAGGCTTGTTGAATCGCTTGTGCACCAAATACATAATGAGAATGGCTATAAATGACGGTGTGGATCGGCTTTTCACTAATGTGTTTGCGTACTAATTCCAAGATCTCCGTTGCTTCTTCAATGTCGTCACCAGAGTCATAAATGATAAGGCCAGTTTCGCCCTCAATAACTGTTTTGTAGCCGAAATGATAGCCAGTGATTGCCCAAACTCCATCTGTTACTTGTTTGATGTACGCCTCTTCAGGCTGAGTCTTTGCTACGTTTTCTATCACCGAAGCATTCACTACTCCGCCATTGTTATACTTAGTCAGCACTACTTCACTGTCGTTATATACGTTTTGTGGAGAGGTAAACATCGTGTCTTGAGCGATGGCAGTTGCGCTTAATGAAGCTGTCAGAATGAATAGCTTGATTGATTTTGTTGTTGAATTAAGTTTCTACCCGTGATCATTGAAG
>NZ_JBFRRH010000209.1:0-303 GCF_041472995.1 Vibrio sp. 10N.261.46.A3
GCAATACATGGTTGTTTTTCCGCTCCTACTAAAACGTCAACCACATGGGATGCAGTAGTGAAGAACAACTCACCAAGGACGTTTAAAAAGAACCCTGTACCAATTTGTTCAGGCCCTCTTTTGTCGTTTTCGATAAATATAGGAATCGTAAATCTCGCCACTGATTCACCAAACAACTGAACTATTTCTTTCATAAAACTCCAATGTTCACCTGTAGCTTATAACGCCCGCTTAAGCGCTTGTTAAGAGTGCCTTATTTGGACTCTGACACTTCTTTGATTTTATTTATACCCGTGATCATTG
>NZ_JBFRRH010000210.1:0-685 GCF_041472995.1 Vibrio sp. 10N.261.46.A3
GATATGATCAAGAGACAGGCCTATGACACAAGAAATGATGAAACAATGGCTATGCATGTTCTAGAGGTAAAAGGCTTTGCTGCCGACAGTTTAAGCCTAAAAGGTGATGACAGTTTTGACTCGTTGCGCTATCGCCACTTCAACGTAAACATAGAGAGTGGATTGGGCTCTCAACTTGATTTGAACTGGGACTTCGATAACAAAGTAGGTTCTACTTCTTACTCCTTTATTCAAGCATTACCAAGCATAGGGCCAGTGCAATTGTATCCTCTTGCCGGTGTGGGACTGTCAGTTGCAGATGTGCATTCACACTTGATCAAACCAGGCGCCGACTATGAAGGCTCTATTGGCTACACCATTCCATCTAGTTTTGCGGTGATCGGTTCGTATTCCAAGATCGACGTCACGGACAATATTTGGCTCAACTATAACCCCATGTATACAACCCAACTTGGTGGTGTAGAGCTCGCGAGCGATTTTTATGGTTGGCAGCATGAAGTGGCTGCAAGTTACCAAATAGATAGCCAGAGTAATATACGGGCATTCTGGAATTTTGGTGAAGTTATCACTGGTACCGATTTTAGAATCGAATATAACCATCAATTTTAAATTTAGAAAAAACCACAGTAAATAAATCAACCCAACAATATCAATTAAATTATTTTAACTATACCGAATCAACTTG
>NZ_JBFRRH010000211.1:0-289 GCF_041472995.1 Vibrio sp. 10N.261.46.A3
AAGCCAGTTTTATCCCAGTATAATACTTTGATTTTGTCACGCTGTTTATTGGTGAACAGGAACAGTGCACCACTTCCTAGAGGTAAGTCGGTGTCACTTTCGATAATCGCTGCGAGGCCATTGATGGACTTCCTAAAGTCGACACTCTCACGATATAGATAAATCTCTGGTGCGCTGAGCATGCGTTTCATGACAACGCTCCAATGAGTTCTGCCAGGTAGGCAGCGGGCGTGCCTTGAGGAATACTCAGCTCCACATCATTGATGAGAAGCGGTGTTTTTCAAGGTAG
>NZ_JBFRRH010000212.1:0-477 GCF_041472995.1 Vibrio sp. 10N.261.46.A3
TGGCGACTGAAATCCGCGTATTTTAATATCAATACTAAAGAGTGCTATGCCTTTCCCTAAAGATACAAACGAAACGTTTATTAGAAAAGCCATTAAGCAATGGGGCAACCGTTACGACTACTCTCTTGTCCAGTATGTGAACAGTCGAACGCCTGTTGTTATTCTTTGTAACAAGCATCAGCAAGTGTTTGAACAAACCCCTAAAGCCCATTTTGCGGCGAAACGCCATTGCTGCCCACTGTGTTATCAAGAGGTGGTGGGAAGTTACCAAAATGAGTGGCGATTACAGAATAAGTCAACCTCAATTGACCTCAATTTAGATAAGCTCGCACCCATAATTGACCGTGCCTTTCGTGATGATGAGCCATAGACTGACGTGTACCAGGCCTGCAGCTGCCTAGTTGAAAGGCATCTTCATCGGACTTTATTTTGAAAATCACCGCTTTAATTCCAGCACGCACGGCTAGAGCATTTTAA
>NZ_JBFRRH010000213.1:0-505 GCF_041472995.1 Vibrio sp. 10N.261.46.A3
TAACGCCGCGTTAAGTGGTGAGCAACGCAGACCACCACACTTAAACCATTGTGCCGTAAACACTAAAGCTAACTAAGACTCAGAATGCCAAGCGTTGGGAATCCGTCATAAACGCTTTGTTATGCGTATGGTTTATTATTACCAATTGACCCAGCCAAACAAACGGAATATCATACTCAAACTTCTGGGTGCATAGGTAGCGCGGGGGAGTGGGCTGAAGCTGTGGAATTGATTGTTTGGCTAATTTCGAACTTAACCGGTACGTACCAACAAATAACTTCACATTTCTCAACTCACTCTGAGTTCGACTCTCAATTGCAAGATTGCCCTAAGGAGGTGCACATGGATAAAAACAGACTAACTTCAGCTTATGAAACACTAAAAAAAGCAGTGGTCAAGACTGTCGATTCTAACTTCTTTAGCTACACTCTCTTGTTGCTAGGATGGTGGTTTGTCCCCTCGCTTCCTATGTATCTAGAATCTTCCCGCTTATACGCATAACGCC
>NZ_JBFRRH010000213.1:1240-1744 GCF_041472995.1 Vibrio sp. 10N.261.46.A3
CATAACGCCCAATTAAGGTGTGAGCCACGCTGCCACGACACTCAAATTGAACGCCGTAAACACCGAACTAGACCCAAACCAAAAATGCCAAGCGTGGGGAGTCACGCTTAAATTGTTTGTTATGTGAATTCAAACAGCGCGTAAATGGTTTAAAGGAGCCCAAGCTAATTCTTCCGAATCACCTAATTTTTTACTCCAGATCCAGCCATTTAGTTCATGTTCTTTTACTAAAATGTCACCAACCGTCAAACTATGTTCCTTAGCAAAGTAGTCCTCAAGTACAGTTACTTCACTGTTATTGACAGCTAGTATTTGTTTTGGAACCCAGCCCTCTTTATTTTCCCCTCGGCAAAAAATCCAATTTGCCCAATCACCTTCTGGGTTGGATTCTTCTACAAACTGCAATTTTTCACCTTTTACGATTTGAATAGGTAACTCTGGATCATCCTGATAATTTTTAACGACTTTGTATTCCATAACTGATTTCTACTCCATTCACATAAC
>NZ_JBFRRH010000214.1:0-217 GCF_041472995.1 Vibrio sp. 10N.261.46.A3
TAATGATCTTGCCGTGGCACTCGCTCTTTACAGGATTTAATTATTCGAAGATTTGATAATACAGGGTATGCAAAAAATAAATTGAGCATAAGCATTGTCAATAGACAAATAGAGCTCAAAAGTTATCGTGGGGGAAAGACAAACTACCGCCACAAGTGAGGCGGTAGTATAGAATTGCTCATTAGTGAGAGAGTTGCTCCAAATCGCCCGCGCTCAA
>NZ_JBFRRH010000215.1:0-263 GCF_041472995.1 Vibrio sp. 10N.261.46.A3
GATCGTCTTCATCGACAACCATTTCACCAGTCGGCGCCGTCATTACTGGCGCACCATCAAGCACCTCGATTGGCAATACATATTGGTTAGAATCATCGCCATCGCCATCAACCGCAACGACATCGAATGGAATCGTTAAGGTATTGGAATTCGGACTTGTAGGATGATTTAGAGGACCTAACAACGTAAAGGTATAAGAGCCATCATTCGCTAGCGCGAGCGTGAAGATAGGAGTCCCGCTTGTCGTCGTACCTTGATAGGTC
>NZ_JBFRRH010000216.1:0-437 GCF_041472995.1 Vibrio sp. 10N.261.46.A3
TCGGTTCGTAGACGCTTACGGTTCTCTCAAAGGAAAAGGGGCTTTTTCCTTTCTGTTCTTTATCTCTCTGTTTCCTATCTTTCTGATTTCTTGTCTTTTGCGTTTCCCACTGATTTTTAACTTTAGGTTTCTGATCCTTAAGTTTCTACTCCCCCCATTTTCTTCGTTACAAATGCTCTCATTGGCTAGATAAATTGCACAATCTTTAAGCCCATCTGTGATCTTTGGTGATTGATCATTTCTGAGCTTTGACCAACTTGAACGTCAGTTAGCATACTTTTTGAACAAGTTCGGATCTTTACCCAATTAAATCCAATAGCTGTTTTAGAAAAGCGCTAAATTTAAGTTCATGATAAATATTAAATTAATATTTTATTTGTGGTTTTTTGAAAGTTTTTCTAAAGCTTCTGATTTTCGCGCCGTTATTAAAAGTAACT
>NZ_JBFRRH010000217.1:0-2002 GCF_041472995.1 Vibrio sp. 10N.261.46.A3
TGAAATTCCTTACCTTGAACAAGGCAGGCTCTCTGGTGGTGAGAATGCACACGGGAATTTAATGGTATCGTCTGCAACGTTTTATAGGTTGAAAAAGTAATGGGTTCTGAAGGTCAAGAAGCGCTGCAAGAAGCACGTATTGAACTGCAAAAACTAAAAGCCCGTGAGCGAAAACTGGCTGAAGAGAACAGGGTGATCTTATCAACCATCTCTGCGATCAGTAAGGCGAGTAACATATCTGAGATATTCTCCAGTCTTGAGTTCGTGCTCAAAAAGTACATTAAGTTTGATGATTTTATCGTGGTATCAAGGGTAGGGAACGAAGGCAGTTTCAAAACCCTGCTAAGCAATAACAAAGTCTTCGAACAGATGAATTGGAGCGATTGTGGCAAGCTATCGCGAGTCATCAATGGTGAATGCGCCATCCTTTTCGAACCCAAGTCTCTTGGGGAATTCAACTCTCTGCATCCCATTGTTCTCGACCAAATCAACTCCGTTCTTATTACGGGTATAGATAGCGGACTAACACAATCCGTCATCATATTTATCCACTCAAATACCAAGCACTTTAGTATTGAAACCAAGGCCACACTAAACCGTTTCCGACCGTTGATAGAGCGTGCTGTTTTCGATATTGAGAACAAAGAAAAGCTTGAAGCAACCGTTCGAGAACGTACAGCAGAGCTTGTCACAGCAAGAAAAGACGCAGAAAGAGCCAACAAGGCCAAGTCTGAATTCCTGGCAATGATGAGTCATGAATTAAGAACTCCGCTAAATGCCATCATTGGCCTAATAGACACCCTAAAATCCACATCATTGAACGAAGAACAACAGTCTATACTGCTTAATATGAGTACATCATCTGAGCTTTTATTGGCAATTATCAGTGACGTATTGGATTTTTCTAAGATTGAATCTGGATGTTTCTCATTAGCTCCTCAATGGAGCAATGTAAGAGACACTGTAACTTTTGTATTATCTGAACAAAAGAAGACAGCAGACGATAAAGGTTTGGCGCTAACAGTAACCAGCGATATCCCTGAGGGTGAACTGCATTACATCGACCCAAGCCGATTAGCACAGATCCTATTTAACCTGATTGGTAACGCGATTAAGTTCACTGAACATGGGCATGTGCATGTTTCTATCAAGTACCAGCAGAGCTCTTTCTATATAACGGTGGAAGACACAGGGATTGGCATTAGCTCGCAACAACTTTCGTCGCTGTTCAGTCCATTTGTACAAGCTGATAGCACAATCACACGCAGATTTGGTGGCACCGGTTTAGGCTTGGCTATCACTAAAAGACTGGTTGAGCTAATGCGTGGGCGTATATCAGTAGAGAGTGAGCCTGGAAAAGGTTCCAAATTTGAAGTACAGCTACCAGTGCTTACTCGAGTTACGAATAATCTGGCTAACAACGAAGATGAATCTTCACGAGAGTTAAGAAGCCGTTATTCAGTGTTAGTTGTCGAAGACAATCCAACCAATCAAATGGTGATCAAATTAATCCTAACGCGACAAGGCCACGAAGTTTTCATCGCAAGCAACGGTGAGGAAGCGATTGGCTTTGTGGAAAGAGCCAATGACTCGATAGACATTATCTTAATGGATGTGTCGATGCCGGTCATGGATGGATTAACTACAACCAAATACATGAGAGACGCGAACATCAAAACACCAATTGTCGCGCTAACAGCACACACATCAGTAGAAGACAAATGCTCGTGCTTAGATGTCGGTATGAATGATTTCGTGACCAAGCCAGTAAGAACCAAAGAGATCACAGAAGCAATTGATCGATTAATGCTTGAAGTCTAATAAACGTATTCTTAATCGAAGATTAGGAAATATGTTTATTAGGTATTTTATGGTAAATAGCCTTACTGTTAAATAGAACGTCGATTTGATAGATAAACAAGAGGCAGGGCATCATACAAAGATACCTGCGTTATAAACACCAAACACCATTTAACATAATATACATAATGCGCACTTGTGG
>NZ_JBFRRH010000218.1:0-327 GCF_041472995.1 Vibrio sp. 10N.261.46.A3
GACCTATCAAGGTACGACGATAAGCGGGACTCCTATCTTCACGCTCGCGCTAGCGAATGATGGCTCTTATACGTTTACGTTGTTAGGTCCTCTAAATCATCCAACAAGTCCGAATTCCAATACCTTAACGATTCCATTCGATGTCGTTGCGGTTGATGGCGATGGCGATGATTCTAACCAATATGTATTGCCAATCGAGGTGCTCGATGATGCGCCAATAATGAGTGCGCCAACGGGTGAAACAGTTGTCGATGAAGACGATCTTACTGGTGTTGGTTCAGATCAATCCAAAGATAGCATTATTAACGGGTTATTCACGGTTGATGA
>NZ_JBFRRH010000219.1:0-326 GCF_041472995.1 Vibrio sp. 10N.261.46.A3
GGCGATTTAGGCTCTATTGTCGCTCAGGCGACAGGCTCGTTTGTTACCACTGAAGGTGCAGACCAAGTAGAGGTTTACGAACTACGCAATATCTCAACGCTGGAAGCGACGCTATCGTCGGGCAATGAAGGTATTAAGATCACTGAGATCACAGGTGCCGCTAATACGACTACCTACCAAGGGGCAACGGACCCAGGTGGAACGCCAATTTTTACACTAGTACTGACTGATGACGGTGCTTATACCTTTACCTTGCTTGGCCCTCTCAATCACGCTACGACACCAAATAACCTCGATACATTAACAATACCGTTTGATGTTGTTGC
>NZ_JBFRRH010000220.1:0-340 GCF_041472995.1 Vibrio sp. 10N.261.46.A3
GTTTATCTTTCATTAGATAAACACAACAAACACATTCAAGTGTCTTGTATTCGATTCAAACTTGTTTGAATCACAATTGAGTCCGGCAAACAGTTATTAAGAATTAACCCTTCTTGATGACAACCAAAAACCTTGGTTAGTTGCCATACTAGTTTGTTTTCACTTTTCAAAAGTGAAAGTAAAACAGAGACCCTTTCGGGTTGTATGGTTAAGTGACTAAGCGTACACGGTGGATGCCTTGGCAGTCAGAGGCGATGAAAGGCGTAATAACTTGCGATAAGCCCAGATTAGGTAGTAATAACCTTTTGAGTCTGGGATTCCTGAATGGGGAAACCCACTT
>NZ_JBFRRH010000221.1:0-220 GCF_041472995.1 Vibrio sp. 10N.261.46.A3
GTCGGCACACTAAATTCTTTGCTTAAAGAGTTAAACTCTTCAATTAAAACCTCATAAAAAATGAAGTCCTTTAAAAATGGCTCCCCTTGCAAGACTTGAACTTGCGACATACGGATTAACAGTCCGCCGTTCTACCAACTGAACTAAAGGGGAATTACTTGTCTCAACATCAGGTCTATAAAGACCATTATTTGTTAAGTACCAAATAATGGTGCCTCGA